>CAZLSE010000138.1:0-2504 GCA_964562055.1 uncultured Gammaproteobacteria bacterium | reverse complement strand
ATTTTTTAAGAAATGATAAAAATCATTTCAATTTTATTTTGTTTGCAAAGGCTCGTCCTGGGTTCAAATCCCAGCCTGGCCATACCTGATCAGGGAAATTGGTGGATAGATCGTGATTTATAGAACGATTTTACCGACAACCTAACTCAACAAGGATCATTTTTTAATCTCAACCACACAATAGTAGTAACTATGAGAGACAGCCTTACGAAGCACCCGAAATGGGAAACGTTCAAACAATCCATGAAAAAAGCAGGTAAATGGATCGTCAAAAATATCCTCCCCGTCGCAGTTTCCATGGCTGCTGGTGGACTCGGACTGCCCGTTGCACTGAGTGGACTCACATCCGAACTATTCAAAAAATTCTCGAACGCAAATCTCAGGTCCAACTTTCCGAGAGCGCATTTCAAGACCAACTGGGTAATCTATGCAGAGGAGAAGGTAAAGTCATTGAAATGCAACAGCTAAAATTGGAACAAGCAAACGAAGGCGTAACAAAAGAAGACATCAAATTGGTGATCGAGCATGTGATGACGCCCGTTGTGTCAGAGATGAAGACGATGCTCGAAATCATGAAAGAAGAACAAGCTGATCTTAAGGAGCTATTAGCAGGATGGCTCAATGACCAGTCTCAAATAATCCGAGACCAGTCCCAGATGCTCCAAGATGAATTTTATCTGACTCAAGAACAGATCGCATCGTTCCAAATTTTAATGCAAAATGAATTTCAGCAATTGACCATGACACAATCCCAGATTTTGGATAATATCAAGACGATCGATTGGAATATGAAAAATGAACTTACCAAATTAAAAAACGAATTATCAACATTGATTCAATCCACCTTTGGGACACAATCTGCCAAGGTAGTATGTGATATTACGACTATGTTCAATCTTGCTGTGGTGCATTTTAGCCATCAGAATCTTGCATCAAGGTTCGACCAGCCCTATAACCCAGATCTGTATGTATGTCCGACAGAATTTTTCACATCTATCGGCTCGTTTTTGAACGACTTCAATGATCAAAATCAAAAAAAAAACCCGATGTATCTTTTATTAGCACATCTGGGAATGGGTAAAACATGGAACCTTGCCTATATTACCGAATATCTGTTGGCGGAACAGAATATTGCGATCCCGTTCTTCATCAATTTGAAATTAGGATTCCGACAACAATTATATAGCATTTTTAAGACCAAAAATATGCGGGAGATCGCCGAGCGATGCCAAGCGATCCACAATGAATGTCAGTTACCCATCTTTTTGGTATTGGATGGACTGGATGAGTTGGTTGGCAGTGACCTTAAGGATTTATTATTGGATCTCAAGGATCTGTTAAATCAGCGCTCGGATGCACTGTGTATTGCGCTCTCGTGTCGGATTATCGCTTGGGTACAAGACCAGTGGATCTTGAGTGAACGAAGTTTCTTTGAAAGTCATGTCTGGTCAGATTCGAAATGCATGGATTGGAAAGCCAAGTTTGATATTGCAACCCCCATCTCGTGTGTTTTAGGGGAGTTTTCTGATGTTGAATTAGACTCAGCGATCGAGCACTATGGCTTAGAAAGACACCAATTTTCGGAAGGACTATATAAGATTTGCCATCAACCGTATATCCTCAGATTAGTCACCGAATTCGCACTCTCGCATAAGGTCTATCCACAGCCCGAAACTCCTGAAACCATGGAATCATTATTCTGGGCGGAAGATGTGGACGCACAGAAAAATACCATCTTGTATCGGATGGGCATTCATGGCAATATCGAAGAGTTATTTGCACAGATCATCGAAAAATTTCCCTCTGGGAGTTCCTATTTGACCGACCAAGAATTACAAGCGTTTGTAAATAATCAATTTTTCCGTCCGATTCTCTATTCGGGCTTGATTCAAAAAGCAAGGATCAAAATGAAATCGGTCTATCGGATCGATCCTGTGTATGTCCCGCTGTTATCAGTATTATTTCCAAATTTAGCAAGAATTCAAGAAAAGAAACCTATCCCTATTCAACCGATTACTCCACAGCGAATTGATACCGAGGCAGATAAGGTCGGAATTGAAAATGAACTGAGTGAATCGGTTTATGAAATCGAAAAGCACATTCAAACCCAGCAGTTGAAAGAAGCGGAAACACTCTGCATCGATGCAATAAAAAAAGGCAAGCAAGCGAATGTGAGCATCAAAGATCTTCTATCATTGCGGAAGGAGATCGATCAAAAATTACTTGAAGCAGAACGAAAGCAACGGGAAGAACAAGAACGAAAGCAACGGGAAGAACAAGAACGAAAGCAACGGGAAGAACAAGAACGAAAAGCAAGAGAACCTATTAGTTACAATGGGTCGATGGTGGCTCGAAATGAATTTGAGGTCTTGAAAGCACTTGAGACGACCACGGGTGCGATTCCGATTGTATCAAGTATCGGTAATGATAAATTTGGAGTCAAAATCGAGGACAATCATGTTGTAGGACTCGGATTATATAGCAAGGGAATGATGTCACTACCT
>CAZLSE010000137.1:956-2517 GCA_964562055.1 uncultured Gammaproteobacteria bacterium | reverse complement strand
TCTTATTATAGCACATCTTTCTTCCGGTGAAAGTCTATAAGTCATATAAACTCCTTTCACAAAAAAAAAAAGAGAGCTACAATTGTAGCTCTCTTTTTCTTTCTCTTCTTAATAGTGCAATACTACTTTATCTGCACGTACATCACCTTCCACTTTGAAGGGAAGAGTTTCCAACGACTTCAGACAAACATGAAGCGGCAAATACAATTTACCTGTATTAGTTTTTTTGTTTTCAAATGTCTGAAACTGTTCATTGATCAAACTATTTTGCTTACTAAAAATAGCTGCTAAAATTTGGCTGGTTCTGTCTTCAACTTTAATACTGTTGTTCATTTTATTCTCCTTAACTCTAAAAAAGAATAATTCAAAGCCGAGTCAAACTTTAAATTATATAACCAATAAATATATATGTAATTATTAAAATTTTAAACACAAAAAAGAAAGGGAGAATAATCTCCCTTTTTTTATTACCTTGCGGTATTAATAGTAAGTGGTACTTGACCAGTTGTAATGATACAAGTCGAACCTTGAAGTTTACATGCATCAGAAACAGCCAGGTCAGAAACAAACTAACCAGCAAAACACCTGCTCTTTTAACAGCAGGCTAAAAGAAACGATTTTTCATTGAACTAACCTTTCACTTCAGAGTTAGCAATTTCATCTTTGTAGAGTTCCTAAAGATTCTCAATGTCCGCATTCGACTTAGGACTAAAGAAACTTACAGGAGCCATGCTATGCATGAGAACTTTTAACACACTGTTAGGTTGAATAGTAATAGAGTTTTTGATCAGCTATAATCTGAACATCAATCATATCCATAAAGGACATATTTTTTAATACATAATAATGATGCGATGTAACTGTATCTTTAATAAGCTCAGTTTTAAATAAATTTATTTCTTCAATAAGACGTTCAGTTAAGAATGGATAACTACCTTTAGGTATATATTTTTCCGTAAGTTTCTTAACAATATGTTCATATAGTTGTTGACCATAATCCTGTTGTTGCTTAGGATTTAATTTATCGTATAGTAACTGAAAGATGTGATCTCGTTTAGCTTGTGTGAGAGGTTTTGGCTTAGGTTTTTCCACAGTACCAAGAGTCTCTGCAATTTTCATGAAGTGTTTAACTTTAGCTTTTTTAGCATCAATCGCTTCACGACTAAATAAACCAGGAAATTCAATACCTGATTCTTGAAGTAATTTAATATAACCATGAAGGTCATTTATTTCTTCTGCAAGTAATTCAAGTTTAGTTTTATCACGAGAAGGATTAGTATCAGCAAAACCAAAACGAAGAGCTTTATGAAGATCCTTCGAAAGCTTTAATGCAATATGACCTAACTCAAAAGCTAACTCTGCAATCTCTCCAGCCTCTTCAGATGTACAAATAGTGATATGTTCTTCAGGACTCATTTGTCAGCCCTTCCGTGTATCATTTTAGTTACATGTCAATTTAAACCATTAAGATTCATTTTATAAAAGTTACCAACAATGATATACTCGCCACCATATGTGTGAAGTAAGCTTACACAAATAGATCCATGACTACCTGCATTTG
>CAZLSE010000137.1:0-946 GCA_964562055.1 uncultured Gammaproteobacteria bacterium | reverse complement strand
TCTTAGACATATAAGTGTGATTATTAGCATATGTTGCTATAGGTAGATTTGGCTGCTCGAGTAAAAGTCGAGCAAGATCATGAAACATCATATTTTGTTCCTAATGAATAGGATTAATGTAAGCTTCTTCAGTATCAGGATCAATAGTCACATGAATAGTGGTAGCATTAGCGATAAGATTCTTCACATGGTCACTATCCTTAATTGCATCAAAAGCAAAATCAAGAATATCTCCATCGAGGATAGCTTCTTCAATTTTTTCTTTATCGATACCAAGATGCACACTCAATAGAACATAGAGTGTCATATGGAAAGGAAGTTCAGTACGTTTATAAAGCGTGTTATACATATTATTATTTGCTTCAAAGAACGGGTCCATTGCGGCAAAATGTTCTGGATCTTTGTACATCAAATGTTGGGTTTTATGAACAATAAAATCGTGCAACAAATGTTTCTTTGCACTGTCATCAATATTATCAGCGTAAGTAAAGACTACAGATTGAGTCATGTTAATTCTCCTTGCTGTGTTATAGGCAAATATTATATATGTAAATAAGATACAACCAGAGACACATGTCTCTGGTTGTATCTCTAGTTTGGTGGAGGGAAGGATTCGAACCTTCGAAGCCGTAGGCGGCAGATTTACAATCTGCAGGGTTTGATCGCTCCCCAATCCCTCCAAGAATTCTGGCGGAGAAGGTGAGATTCGAACTCACGGTAGGTTTCCCTACGACGGTTTTCAAGACCATTCCATTAAACCACTCTGGCACTTCTCCTACAACTTATTAGAATCCAAGTTATTTTTTAATAAATTTTGTTTTGCAAAGTAAAAACAGACTATATTTGTATTAGAACTAACATGATCAATTAAAAGTCTATTTTTATGTCGTGTTTCTCTTAATAATTTCAATATCGCTAGGAATTGTTCTTCCATGAAATCCATTGT
>CAZLSE010000136.1:0-2530 GCA_964562055.1 uncultured Gammaproteobacteria bacterium | reverse complement strand
GGGTCTTGCTTGCGCAACACCCGCGCCCGTCTCGTTTTTCCGGTCACGACTGGCGTTCGACCAAAATAAAAGAAACCAATACCACACATCAATATGTGTTATAATATGTGTCGGAGGTGAAATTTATGCCTACAAATCTTGCTATTGATGACGATCTTCTGAAGCTGGCTCTTGAAATCGGAAAACTTCGAACCAAAAAGGAAACAGTTAACCAAGCCCTAAAAGAATTTATTGAAAAGAGAAAGCAGAAAGAAATTATCCAATTGTTTGGGAAGTTCGATCCTGATCCTGATTATGATTACAAGACAGGGCGGTAATAATGAAAACCCTCGTTGATACATGTATTTGGTCGTCTGTCCTGCGAAGAGATAGAATTGCCAATAAAGATGTTGAAAAAAAATTAGTCGAACTCATTCTGAACAACGATGCCATGATTATTGGGCCGATTCGTCAGGAAATCTTGTCTGGCTACTCAGATCGCAAAAAATTCAAGGAACTCAAGAATAAACTCGATGCCTTTGCCAATTTGCAAATAATAGACGATGATTATGTGCTTGCCGCAGAGTTTTCAAATGATTGCAGAAAAAATGGAATTCAGGGAGGGCACATTGATTTTCTTATCTGTGCAGTGGCTTCCAGAAACAAAATTCCTATTTTCACCTGTGATAACGATTTCAAACAATACTCAAAATTCATAAAAATTGAATTATATTGAAGAGGTCGCACAAGTGCGTCGACCCGGAAAAACCGGCCGGATCACGGGTCTTGCTTACGCAACACCCGCGCCCGTCTCGTTTTTCCGGTCACGACTGGCGTTATCGCAAAATAAAACAAAAAATACAGTTAACCGGTGATGCGACCATTTGCTAGCAATACCTTTGTTGCAATGAAAACACGACTAAATGCAATTCAGGGTTTTGATGATTGACAAAACGTAGCCAGCCGGATACAATTAATGTATGTTTGAAATTAGAAAAACAGATGACTATGCCAAATGGATCGATAATTTGGCTGACATCCGGGCACGAGCAAGAATTCTTGTTCGTGTTGAACGACTCGCGGCAGGCAATCCCGGAGATGTAAAGCCTGTTGGCGAGGGAGTGTCTGAATTGAAAATTGATTACGGTCCTGGCTATCGAGTTTACTTTAAGAAACAAGGGCAGGAATTAATTATTCTATTGGCCGGGGGAGATAAAAGTTCCCAGGCAAAGGATATAAAATTGGCTTTAGATCTTGCGCGCAATCTGTAGGAGATTCATATGAAAAAAACTACTACAACTAGATACGATGTTGCCGAACATCTTCGAAATCCAGAAGAAATGGCTGCATATCTTGAGGCATGCCTTGAAGAAGCAGATGGTGATGCAGCATTTATTGCAAAAGCACTAGGTGATATTGCACGAGCAAAAGGCATGACGCAAGTAGCACGCGATGCCGGACTTTCTCGAGAAAGTTTATATAAAGCGCTATCAGGTGATAGAAAACCTGGATTTGACACCATCTTGAAAATAATTAAAGCTCTTGGACTTAAACTTCATGCTGAAGCTTGTTTAACCCCGGCTCCTTTAAAGAAATAAAATCAAAAATTAAAAATGAATTCAAAAGCGATAACAATCGCGTAAACGCGGAAAAACCGGCCGGATCACGGGTCTTGCTTACGCAACACCCGCGCCCGTCTCGTTTTTTCGGTCACGACAGGCGTTCTGTGGCAAAAAATATGAAACCTTGACCCAGTGACTATCATCATGTATCATTATTGTAGATACATTAAAGGAGTTCACATGAAAGGAAAAGTTCAAATGTGGGGGAATAGCCTGGCTATTCGAATCCCCAAGCCATTTGCAAATGAAATCCATCTAACCAACAATTCCGAAGTAGAAATTTCCTTAAAAAACGGAGTGTTGGTCGTTGAGCCAACAACTGAGGAAGTTGACTTCGACAAGCTTCTGGAAAAAGTGAATAAAAACAATATACATAAACTGGTTGATTTCGGACCAGCACGCGGGAAAGAAGTTTGGTAACAATGGCCAAAACCATTCCGGATCGTGGAGATGTAGTTTGGATTGACTTTGACCCATCATTAGGACACGAACAAGCCGGTCGAAGACCGGGTTTGATATTGTCCTCTCAAAGGTATCATCAAAAAGTAGGCTTGGCCATAGCTTGTCCAATAACATCTAAGGCCAAAGGGTATCCTTTCGAAGTTCCAATTCCAGAAGGATTTAAGGTAAAGGGCGTTATTCTTTCTGACCAGCTCAAAAGTATTGATTTGGCGGAGCGAAATGTAGCTTTGATTTTTAAAATACCGGTAACCGTGGTTGAAGCAGTGCAAAGTCTGGCTATTTCAATCTTGACCAAATAAAAAGAGCCACAGAACAATCGCGTAGACACGGAAAATGACCGCCGTCACGGGCCTTGCGAAAGCAAGTCCCGCGCCGTCTGGCCATTTCCGGTCACGACAGACGTTATGCAGTAAAGCTGACAAGACAGTATCAGTTTGATACTATATAAGTATGCCGCCTAAAATTCG
>CAZLSE010000135.1:0-2535 GCA_964562055.1 uncultured Gammaproteobacteria bacterium | reverse complement strand
GACTTTGTGGCAGGCAAACGATAAACCACTTTCTCAAGAAATTGCCGAAACAATTTCAAACAACAAGGACTTGTTTAAGAATCAAAAGGGATTGGATGTGAATGACACCAACTCAATCAATTCTTTTGCTAATGGTGTTGCTGGAACTTCGTGTTTTTTAAATACGTTGTTCGGCAATATAGTGTTAAGTCCGCTCACCGAGAACGTGCCCACGTCAATGGGCGACATGTATAAGACGCTGTATGAAAAGGGGATGATCAATAAGGACGATGGTACGAGAGCGAATATAAATATCAATGATTTGAGCGGAATACAGCGGCTCGTTGATACGGTTGTTGGAGAAAACAAACTCTCTGTTGAAGGATTTAGTATTAATCAAGGGCTGAGTACATCAAAAGTGAATGATGCGCTTGAGAATCTGATTAATAATACTGCAACGGTGGGCGGTGTCCGTATTGATGGACATAGTATATTGTTTATGAATGGAAATACTTATGATACAGGAAGACCTGGTAATCCTACTGGCCCGAGACCGTATGGAAGTGATATTACAAAACATGCTAAGCCAGCCAATACAAATTCGGTTTATTATCTGAGATCATATTAGATGGTGAATATATTATAATGGAGAATTATTTATGAAAAAAAATAAGCTTATATCATTTGCAATATCCTTCTTTGTTGTTATTTCGAGTGTAAAACTTTTATCACAAAACACTGCTATTATAACAAAAGAGGACGCGGTAAAATATTTCATGGGCAAGGGCGGTAGGTGGTCAGAGAGGGGTGTCTTGGCATTCAAAGTTGGGGCACGTATCTCAGATGACGATTTTAAATATCTTTCATTATTACCAAAAATAAAAATTTTACATTTAAGTCAAACAAGCATCTCAGATACTTGTTTGAAACATGTAAGCAGTCTTACACAGTTGGATACATTGTCATTAGATGATACAAAGATAGGCGACGAAGGTTTAAAATACATTTCAAATCTTAAAACTATTGATTTATTGGATTTAAAGAACACAAAAGTCACCGACGAAGGATTGAAATATTTAAAGAATATGGCCAAACTCAGAGAGCTCAACCTCATGGGAACCAAGATCACTGACAAAGGCTTGGACTACCTTTCGGAAATACCCAATTTACAAATGATCATGGTGCGTGGCACGAGGATCACTCCCGGGGGTGTTGCCAAATTTAAGAAAAAGTTTCCAATGACGTACATTACTTTTGAAACTGAGGAGCAGATTCAGTAGTGGCAAAGGGAGTTACTGGAAATCCATTTTCCCATGCTGGATGAAGTTGATGTTGACGAGCTTCTTTGATTCGTCGATGCTATAGACGACCCGGTACCAGTCAACGATCAACAGGCGGTATCCCCGCCAGCGCGATTTCTGAATGGCGAATCCGAGTTCCGGGAAGGATTCCAGGAGGTCGATCTTTTCCAGGATTTCCACGATATGCTTTGAGGGAAAATCCTCGAGATTCGCGAGGGCGATATCGGTGAGAAACGACTTATATTTCTTTTCCATGCCGACGCAACGCTTCCCGGGCTTCCGCGAGGGTGTGCACTTTTCCTTCCCGTATCTGTTGTTCGCTTCGCTCCTTGAGCGCCAGCGCTTCGGGCGAATCGAGCCATTCCTCGAATTTGAGTTGCTCCATGAGCTCCCGTTTTTTTTCCGGTGAAAGCTGGGCGACGAGGGAGAAGACCTGCTCGTCAGTAAGGGTTATGTTGAGCATGGGTGCTTTCCTTGACATTAGGATGAATGAGCGATCTGCTGGTTGAGCACATCGCGCATTTTCTGCTTGGTGAGCATGGTGTCGATTACCTGTATAAGCGCTTCCCTGTCCTTTTCCTCTAATTTATCGATGAGACGGATTTTTTCTGCAAGGTTTTTGTGTTCGATGGTGACGTCAAAAGATTCGATCTCATTGTTTATCAGGTAGTCGGTTGTAACTTCAAACAGTGTGCTCAATTTTTTTACGACATCAATTGATGGTTGCGAATGTCCGTTTTCCAATCTATTGAGGTGGGTAAGATGAATCTCGAGCATGTCGGCCATTTGTTGCTGTGAGAGCCCCTTCTTTTTTCGAAGCACCTTTATTTTCTCGCCTAAGACCATAAAATCCTCTTTTATTAACTTACGTTATAATCAAAGATACATGACCAAGTAAAAAAATCAAATATTTTACAGAATCATAGAAAAAACGCTTGCAATAATATACTGCATAGTCTAATTATTGATTACATAAAATGCTAATTTTAATGTAGCCTTTAGTGTATAGTATTTTTCCCATAAAAAAGCCCCGGATGCGCTAACACCCGAGGCTTTCCGAGACAAACCCGAAGGAGTGCCTCTCACAGCTCAAACCGCCTTGAGGGTACTGCCTCCTTCGTGGATGTCAACCACATTCCGGAGGTCGCCTATGTGTCGCGAACAAACGGTATGCCTCACCCCCGACGAGCGCCGCGTCCTTTCCGGGCTCCTTGAGGACGCCCTCGCCTGGTCGCTCTTCACGCGCGAGACCCGT
>CAZLSE010000134.1:0-2556 GCA_964562055.1 uncultured Gammaproteobacteria bacterium | reverse complement strand
GCGGCGTACGTGATGAAGCTGAAATTCGTGGTCACAGAAGAACCTATGTTGGAGCAATGCCTGGTCGTATTATTCAGGGTATCAAACAAGCAGGGACACGCAATCCACTTTTTATGCTTGACGAAATAGATAAGATTGGACGTGACTATAGGGGTGATGCGTCGGCTGCACTTCTTGAAGCGTTAGATCCTGAACAGAACCACGCGTTTTCTGACCATTATTTAGAAGCGCCTTACGATTTATCGGATGTATTTTTTATCACCACTGCTAACATGCTAGACACTATCCCCGATGCACTTCGAGATAGACTTGAAATAATTCATTTTCCAGGATATACAGAAGATGAAAAATTTAATATTGCAAAAAAATATCTTGTAAAAAAACAACAGGAAGCACACAGTATAGACGCTTCTGAGGGAACCATTAGCGACTCAGGAATAAAATTAATGATCCGTCGTTATACACGCGAAGCAGGAGTGCGTGAACTTGAGCGACAAGTGGCTACTGTATTCAGAAAAAAAGCGAGAGAATTAGTTGAAAAGAAAGAAACAGCAGTAACAGTGACAGCACAATCAATACCCACGTATCTTGGACCTTTTAAGTATTCAGATTCTGTGCTTGAAACTAAAAATACGATTGGTATGTCTACCGGTCTTGCTTGGACACAGGCGGGGGGAGACGTGTTATTTATAGAAGTTGCACTTATGCCAGGCAAGGGAGGATTAACACTTACCGGTCAATTAGGTGATGTAATGAAGGAGTCTTGTCAGGCGGCATTATCCTATATTCGATCTCAATGGAAAAAATTAGGTCTCGATTATGATTTTTATCACCAATTAGATATTCATGTACATGTTCCCGAAGGCGCCGTTCCAAAAGACGGACCTTCAGCCGGACTCGCAATCACAACTGCGATGGTTTCAGCACTTACTAAAAATCCATTCAAACGAGATGTGGCAATGACGGGGGAAGTAACGCTTAGAGGACGAGCTCTCGAAATAGGAGGCGTAAAGGAAAAGGTTATTGCGGCTCAGCGTGCAGGTGTAAAAACAGTGATATTGCCCAAAGAGAATAAAAAGGATTTAGAAGATATTCCGGAAAATGTTAAGAGCAAACTTGAATTTGTATTTGTAGAACACGCAGACGAAGTTCTCACAGTAGCACTCGCAAAACCAATTAAGTTGCAGTAATTGGTTTACAATAATTTTTCTCTTATTGCGTGTGTGAGGGAATATATGGGGTAAAGCGCTTTGTGTATTACGAGATCCATACTCGGGGTTAAATGCGTAAATGTAGTATTGTAACCCTCTTTAAATCGAGTAAATCCGGCCCATGGATGGTTAGGTTCATAGTGAGGTGGTAATGACCCCCACATATCAAAACGGACAGCACCTTTTTTCTGGGCTAGTCGTATCGATTCCCACATCAATAGATTAGGAGCCATTACATTTTTTTGTTCTACAGATGAGCCGCCATAAAGGTAATACAATGTATCTTTAAAATTGAGAAGTTCATAAGCTGCCAATGGTTGGTTGTTGAGCCATGCAATTAAAATGGTTGCGTAACCGTCTTTTAAATTGCTCCAGATAGCATGATGGTAAGCTTTTGTGTGTCCCCGATAGTTTTGTCGATTACATGTTTCAAAATATAGTTTTGAAAAAATATCAAATCCCTCATCGGTATTCATCTCTTTAATTTGAACACCCTTTTTTTCAGCAAGGCGAATGTTGTAACGTGTTTTCGGTTTGAAACTTTTTAATAGCTCAGCCTCATTTGGCGTTACGTCAAGCATTTGGGTCCACTCAGGAAAAAGAGGATGAGGGGATTGTACTAGCTTGACACTTACATCTTGCAATGTGCAATTTTTGTCGTAAGGAACATATGGCTCAATTTTTACAAATAGTAGGCTATTTTTAACACCGAACGATTTAAGTTCCTTCAGTACTGTTTCGGTAGGCAAAACCGATCGTGGTAGGTACCCAATTTTATAGGGTGTATACGGTATGGGATGAACGGTTAATTGAAAAATGGAATCACCATCCACAAATTTCTCTACTTGTATACCCATTTGTCTTCTTGCTTCACCCCATTCCCACGTTTGCATGGGATGGATGGCCATTTTATTTTGTATATCTTTCGTTAGCTGCATATTAATTCATATTGTACTCAATTTTAGAAAAGAGATACTCCATAGTCATACTTGGGTTATTCAGTTCTGCAATAATATCTTGATTACGGCTAATTATAAACGGGCAACATATTTGTTCGTAAAATCTTCCGTGAGTACTCCTGTGTTTTTCAAAACTGTAAACTTTACCTGTATTTGTAGTATTTCCAAATAGAACAATATCTCCATTATTGCGATAACACGCGTATTGCATAAAAGATGTTATGATCTGATGAGTGCTACTTGAAGGATTATTACCAAATGGCGCTTCTGAAATGACGGGTGTATGACCAATGGTAAACTGAATTGGTCCATGTTTACCAATAAGCCAGCCTTGCTGATTCATCACCAACTCGCACAAGAAGCCAACTAAAGCCAGGTTGTTGAAT
>CAZLSE010000133.1:0-2561 GCA_964562055.1 uncultured Gammaproteobacteria bacterium | reverse complement strand
GAGATGAATTGATTGCAGGTACAGACTTTTATCTCACAGTTTGCACCAATGATTTCGATACAAAATATGATCTTTCGGCTATTCTTGAAACAAACGGCCAAACGTTACAAGGGGCAAAATTTATCCGAAGAGGCATGGTGCATAACCTCTTATTAAATCAGTTTTATGATACTATCAAGAAAAATAACGATAAAATAGCGCTTAGGATGGGGATTCAAAAAGCAAAAAACGATGAGGTATTAGGCCAAGTTGTCGTTATACATTTACCTATGAAAGAAAAACCCAGGGGCAAACCACCAAAACAGCCAGTTTTGATTGAACTTTCGAATATGAGACCGAATGTGAGAGGTGGTAGGGGGATGCGAAAAGGTAAAGGTTTTAGTAGACAAGAAGTAATTAAAGCTGGCATAGATATGGATGATATTCGTCGTTTACATATCCCATTTGATAAGCGAAGAAAAACTGCGTATTCGGAGAATGTTGAAATTTTGAAATCGTTGACAGGAGGCGAATAAGAGTGGCAATATATCCCATTAAAGTAACGAAAGATATTAGGGAAAGTTACATTAGATATCTAACCAGTACTTTCCGTCTAAGAGATGCAAACCTGCGCAATCTATTTCACAAAGTAGTTGAGAACTTCAAGTTTACGAATGGTCCAATATTAGAAGCAACACCACCGTTTGAAGAGGGTTGCTGTATGAAAGATTTGCTTCAAGAAGGATTACTAACCGAGAGATTGGAAAGTTTCATTTACGACGCACTTCCTTATTTAAGGGAGAATCCTCTGTATTTGCATCAAGAAAATGCACTTAAAAAAATACTCAGCGGTCGTAATGTAGTTATTGCTTCAGGTACGAGCAGTGGAAAGACGGAGTGTTTCCTTATACCTATTTATAACCATCTTTTGAGAGAACATAAAGAGGGGAAACTTACACCCGGAGTTCGTGCACTTCTGTTATATCCCATGAATGCATTGGCAAATGACCAGTTGCGAAGACTAAGGGAAATAGCAAGAATTATGGAAGAAAAAGTACCAGATGTGAATATCACCTTTGGCAGATACGTGGGAGATACACCAGAAACTAAGAAAGAGGGAGAAGAACAATTCAGGCTTAGAAATCCAGGTATAGAGCCTGTAAAAAGTGAGCTTCTCTCAAGAGAGGAAATGCGGGAAAATCCACCGAATATCCTCATAACGAATTATGCAATGCTTGAGTATTTACTTTTAAGGTCAAAAGACTCGCCCTTCTTTGATGGCGAATATGCAAAAAATTGGAGGTATCTAATCTTGGATGAGGTGCATATTTACAGCGGAGCGGCTGGTATCGAGATGGCAATGCTTATTCGCCGTTTGAAAGACAGAGTTTGTAGGAATATGAAGGGTGATTTACAGTGTATTGCAACCAGTGCGACACTTGTAAAGGAGGAGGAGGATTTTAGTAAAGTAGCAGAGTTTGTCACAAACCTTTCCGGAGAGAATTTTGAATTTGAACCACAAAATAATAACCGACAAGATGTGATAAAGGGCGTAAGAATCAAAACTCAAATCAAAAAAACCACTTTCAATTGCTCAATCCAGTTATATTCAGAACTGGATAAAATAATTCGAGAAAAGTCCGATTCTCTGTTAGAACAATGTTATCAAATCTGTGAAAAATTTGGTATCCCAATAAATATTTTAAATGAGTCAAAAGAGCGGTGTGATGGTAATGCCAAAAGGTTCCTCTATGAAATCCTTTCAAAGGATGAAAAAGTTACAAAGTTAAAAGGGATATTGGAAGAAGGATCAAAAAATTTTGAAGATTGTGTTAAACAACTTGTTGAAAAGGATAATCCTTCAGCAGAAGAAGAACATCGGCACATCACTAGCCTTGTTAACATAGCAGTGTGGGCGCGTCCCGAGGCAGAATCTTTACCCCTTCTCCCTGCACGCTACCATCTGTTTGTGCGTGCACCAGAGGGTATTTTCGTCTCATTTCATCCTGAAACAAAAATATTTTTGGAAAGGCAAGAATTAACAGAAGATGGCTATCCAGTTTTTGAACTGGCATCTTGTCGCAGGTGTGGGCAAGAGTATTTAGTGGGTGATGTTAAGGAAGGAAAATTAAAACATTCTTTTGCCGAGGTAGAGACTCCTAGGAGAAACAGATTTTTTCTTTTGTGGAAAGAAGATACCCAATTAGAAGAAGATGAGGATCAAGAAGTTGCAGTACCTGAAGAGATTTCTGAAAAAGGTAAAACTTGGAAATTATGCTTAAAATGCGGAGCAATATGGGATGACAAACCTATATGTGCTTGTAGCCATGAAAGTAATACGATACGAACCTTGATTGAGATCACTCCTAAGGACAATATTCTTAATAAATGTTACTTATGCGGATTGCGGTCTATCGATATCGTTCGAGAATTCATTTTCCAAAAAGATGCACCTGCTGCAGTATTGGTTACGGCTTTATATCAAAATCTTAAAAAGGAAAGTGTAAAGGAAAAGAAGATACTCACCTTTTCAGATAGCAGACAAGATGCTGCATTCTTTGCACCTTACTTAGAATTTACAT
>CAZLSE010000132.1:0-2566 GCA_964562055.1 uncultured Gammaproteobacteria bacterium | reverse complement strand
TACCGAATTCAAAATGATTGGAGCTGGATTAGGAACTATTGCGTTATCTGGAGTAGGAAGTGGAATTGGTTTTATTTTCAACGGATTGTTGGAAGCTGTATCTCGAAACCCAAGTTTAGCTAAGCAGTTGTTTAACTATGCTATTTTGGGATTCGCTTTGACCGAAGCTATTGCTTTGTTCACTATTATGATTGTTTTCTTGATTTTGTTCTAAGGCTTTAAATTCCCTTAGATTCGAAGAATCCTGAAAATGAGGTGCGGGATCGACTAACGGAAGGTCGTTAGACTCATAATCTAAAAGTATAGGTTCAAATCCTTTTCCCGCAATAAAGGGATTAGGATAGAGTCTGTGTATAACTAGACTCTAGGAGGTTCTGGATAGCTTAGTGGTAAAGCGTTGGACTGAAAATCCTTGTATAGAGGTTCGATTCCTCTTCCAGACACCAAGTAGAGTGTTGTGTGAAAAGAGTGTGTGAAAAATAAAAAAAACAGGGATGTAAAAAAAGGCAGATCATCAGGAGGATGATTATTTTCTAGCGATGGTGATAATTCACTGTAAGTTGTTTGAGTTTATTTATTTATGGCGCCGGTTATTTATTATGGTCAGTTGGTACCGAAGTGGTTATATATGGTGTTTACTCCAGAAGGGAAAGGGATAGAAGCGACAGGTTTAAGAGAGTTATATTTGAATTTAGCGACAAGTCGCAAATTCCTCCCTTATGTGAGTAGTTTTTTATTTTTGCATTTTAACAGTCAAGTGAGAGTATTTAGTGATATTGCATGTGCAGATTATTTGTCAAAAAACGATAGATTTTTAATCGTTTATAATTTGTTATCTTTAAATTACCACAGTCGTTATTTTTTAATGTTGTGGACGAACGAACTGGAGTCCGTTCCAAGTTTGACGTTTTTATATCCAGCAGCTAATTGGTATGAACGTGAAGTATGGGATATGTATGGAGTACACTTTGAAGGTCATAGTGATTTACGTAGAATTTTAACGGATTATGGATTTAGTGGTCATCCGTTGCGAAAAGATTTCCCGTTAACAGGTTATTTAGAGTTATATTATAATACATTAGTAGATAGTATAGTTCAAAAGGAGGTGAGTTTAGTGCAAGAATTGCGTAATTTCGAAACTTTATCTCCGTGGAGTCGAGTGATTTCCAATGATGTGATTTATGAAAGTAAAGTTTAGAATTAATGGATATGAGAGAGTTATTGTATCAAATTCCTTTTATTTTAGAAATAGTGAATTTCTTAATCTTTTTAGTTTTTATTTTGTTTGTTATTGCATTTAGTACTTTAGTGGAGCGAAAAGCGTTAGCGAGCGTACAACGTCGTCGAGGACCAAACGTTGTGGGATTTTTGGGTTTCTTGCAGCCTTTTGCGGATGGTTTGAAGGCATTGTTAAAGGAGAATATAGTTCCGCGAGATGCAGATACCTTTGTGTTTTTGCTGGCTCCTGTGTTTAGTTTTTTTTGTAGTTTAAAAATATGGACTGCTTTGCCTTTTGACGAATATGATGTACAAGCAACATCTTGGAATGGTTTGATTTATTTGCTTATTATTATGTCTTTAAGTGCGTATGGAATCATTTTTGCTGGTTGGTCTAGTAACTCAAAGTATGCATTCCTTGGAGGTTTACGATCTACTGCTCAGATGATTTCGTATGAAGTTTGTTTGAGTTTTGTATTCCTTTTAATGGCAATGATGGCTCAGAGTGTTGATTTGGTAGATATCGTGTTAGTTCAAAAGAATGTTTGGTTTGTAATACCATTATTACCAGTTTGGGTAGTATTTATTATTTGTTTGTTGGCAGAAACAAACCGAGCACCCTTTGATTTGCCGGAAGCCGAAGCGGAATTAGTGGCCGGTTATAACGTAGAGTATTCCGGTATTCCTTTTGCATTGTTCTTCTTGGCAGAATATAATAATATTGTTGCTATGAGTGCTATTTCTACTATATTTTTCTTTGGAGGTTGGTTGCCACCATTTGAAATTCTATCCTTTATCCCTGGATATGTTTGGTTTGCTACTAAAGTGGCATTGCATGTATTGTTGTTTATTTGGGTACGAGCAACATTCCCTCGTTATCGTTATGATCAATTGATGGCCTTGGGTTGGAAAACATTGTTTCCTGTTATTGGAATTTTAATGTTTATTATGGCTTTTTTATTTATGCATGTGGATGCATATATGGTTTGGAATTATTAATAATTATGAAATACAGGTTGTTAAAAGAACATATAAGAGAGCAACGCATGGAATATTTGAAATTTGGCGTTGAAGCTCCAATGTATTCAAAAGTTCACTGGATGAGTACAGATCCATTCGTGAATTTATTTGTTTGCCAATTGATGAAAAAAGGGAAAAAGTATAAAAGTTTTTCAGTGTTATCTAAGGTGTTTAGGCTAATAAAAAAATGGACTTCGTTGCCTCCTCTATTAGTATTTAAATCCGCATTGTTAAATATGCGTTTATTTTTGGATGTACGAGTGAAAAAAAGCGGACGTATGGAAACAGTAATTCCGATGGTATTAAATCATAAACAAAGTATTCTTCG
>CAZLSE010000131.1:0-2605 GCA_964562055.1 uncultured Gammaproteobacteria bacterium | reverse complement strand
ATAATAACTTTCCATAAGCGACTCAGGAGTTGTCTCAAGCATTTTACCAATAGTAGCTTGCTTATTTATCATCTGCGCCAAACGAACAAACTCCCCATTAGGTAATGTAGGCTGACGGGATCTGTGCGCGATAGAGTATTTGAGTTCAGTCATGATGAACTCAATTATATGGGTATATTGTAAAAATACAAATATTTGTATAAAATATACAAATATAATATAATATGTTAAATATATAACATTTTTACGTCATCCCAATATGATGACTACAAAGCCGCAAGTTATATGATCACTATACCTGAAGTTGTACAACAAATAGTTTCACGCGAGCCGCTTGTAGAAGAGGGCTTACAAAAGAAAATTATCAACCTTTCGGCATATGCACGTTCCATTCGGCCTCAGATAGAGAGTATCCTTATGAAGAAAGTGCAAACTGGCGCAATAATCATGGCCCTTCGCCGCATGCAGGTTGCTTCTGGTCCAAGCACAGTACTCGAATCGTTTTTTCACATCAAACCCAATATTATCATCCGATCCAATCTGTCAGAGTATACGCTTGAGAATTCGCAGCGTTCTCTCTCTGCGGTGACTGAACTTATTAAGCAAAAAACCCACACACATCGCCATATTGTTGCGATCACTCAAGGCGTGTATGAGACGGCGTTAATTGTGAATGATCAGTGGAAATCTGAAGTAGAAAAAGTTGTTCCAAAATCAGCCGTGATGGATATTGTTGATAATTTATCCGCAATAACAATTACGCTCCCTCCTGCTAATGTTGAAACGCCTGGTGTGTATTACACCATTCTTAAATCACTTGCATGGAAAGGAATAAACGTGTTTGATGTGGTCTCCACAAAAAACGAATTCACCATCCTTTTTGAAGATAAGGATGTAGATTTTGCTTTTAGCACAATCAAATCAATTTTTTTATAAGCAGAGCCACATCAATTAGTCAGTTAAGAAATTTCTAGAATTTTATAGGTTTTTGTACCCGCAGGGAGTTGAATGGTAACACCCATCCCCACTTTTGCACCAAGTAGTGCAGCGCCAATAGGGGAAGTTTGTGAAAGTTTACCATTCATTGGATCAGACTCAAACTCACCCACTATAGAAAACGTACGCGTTGCGCCGTCGACTTCGACGGTAAGAGTGCTTCCGAGTTGGACTATTCCCGAATTATCCTTTTCGATGATAACTGCATTTTTTAGTATATGTTTTATCTCAAGTATCCGTCCATCAATATCACCAAGTTCTTCCTTTGCGGCGTGATACGCGTTATTTTCTTTAAGGTCACCCATAGAGCGAGCTTTTGTAAGTCGATCTACTGTTTCTGGTCGGCTTTTTGATTCTAAATCGGCTAGTTCTCTTTTAAGTTGTTCAACCCCTTCTTTGGTTAGTTGTATTGTATTCATACGGTTTGATTGTAACAAATTACAGCAGGTTATATGCGGCTAAGTCATTTATTAGTTTTTGTGTTGTTGTGAAAACAACACCTCGGATACCAAGATTAATTGCGGCGTCTACGTTTTTTTTGGTGTCATCAATAAAAAAACATTCTTGAGGCTTTGCTTTTATATGGGCGAGAAGTTTTAAGAAATACTGTCTATCGGGTTTTAATTCACGGAGTAAATAAGATGGAACTATTTTTGTTAGATAGGGAAGTGCGCCAGATGCCTCAATTTTATACATCATAGTTACTTTTTCCTCATTTGTGGCTAGTGCTATTTTGTATTTTTTTCCAAGTTTTATTAAAAGGTCGACCATGCCCTCCATTGGACGTTGGTCGAGTTTGACTAGTTCATTAAACTCGTCAACTGATAAATCGAGATGTTTTTTTGTATGTAACGAGATATTGCCTGTTCGTGAGAAAGTTCGCCCTTCATGTAACTCTTGTAGTCTTTGTCTGAGAATACTCCCTCAAGATCTTTTACTTCAAAATAGCGCGACTTATACGAATACCACTGTTTTTGTACAAAAGTAAACGGAACCAGTACACCCGAAAAGTCAAATAACATCCATTTTATATTTTAATAGTTGTTGTCAACCATGTCTCCATTGTACTAAATAATAAAATACATCATCTAGTTATTTAAATAAGTAGATGAAAGACTCTATTCAACTTGGATACTTCGTTTTGTGAGTTCCTTAATAAAATTGTCTTTACCGGTAAACTGAATACCATCGATTCCGAGTGAGCGGGCTGCATTTACATACTCGAGAACATCATCAACATATATGCATTCATGTGGCGACAATTGAAGTATATTAAGTGTGGACTGATATATTTGGGGGGATGGTTTCATTGATTTTATTTCATACGATTTAGTTGTTACATCAAACGATTCAAGAAAGGGCATCAGTTTTACTGCATATTCATAATCCCACTCACTTGTATTACTTAGAAGACCAACCTTGAATGATTGATGTAGTTGATTAACTATTTCAGGCATCCCCGTAATAACAGTCAACTTATCTTGACTGTACATTTTTTTCATTTCTTCGAAAGTTACAGAAAATCCACATAGTAACATCAGTCGTGTATAAAATTCATACACTTGTTTCTCATCATCCCGCAGAAAAAACGGCTGACGCATTCCCAATA
>CAZLSE010000130.1:0-2608 GCA_964562055.1 uncultured Gammaproteobacteria bacterium | reverse complement strand
AATCTTGAATAGCATTCAATATATTTTTTAATTCTTTTTCGAAAATCAACATATCTTTTTGAGTGTACACGACCTCATGTCGCACAAAGTAAAACTCTGGTCTTTTCGCCATATCGGAATCAAGTTTTTCTCGAAACGCTCCAAGCCCAGCGTTGGTAATTTTCAGCTGTGGGGAACGGATAATGTTATATATCATATTTCGTGGTTTGCCCAGCCCTGCCAATTCTGCGCAAAACAGATAAAACATCGTCTGAAAATCCATAGAAAGCCAGTTTAGAAGTCCATCATTGTCAATACGGCCCTTGATTTTATGCTCCATAAGATAGAGTTTTCCGTTCGGACCAGTGAAAAGGGCGTCTATTTTCCCGCGAAGCAGAAAGTTCCTCAAATATGCCTGTGAAAATTCATATTCCACACAGATAAAATTTTTATGTGTAAAGTCGTGCAAATACACATTCATATAATGTTTTAATATTACTGGGAGCACAGTACGATTATATTCAAAATCCACATCTGCCACCAGATTGCGTTCTTCGGTTTCGGCTTCCCAATGGTCTATACGCTCAACCACCCATTTTTCGACATCGGAAGGAATCACTCCGTGTAAACTGTATAGACCTTCGATGCAATAATGGAAAAGAGTGCCGAGATTCAACGCCTGTGAGTGTCTCCCCGCACGAAAACCATTCAATGCGTACATGAGTTTCATACGACAACTCATAAATGAAGTAATCATGGATTGCGTCAATCCAATTCTCTCAAGTGAATACTCTTTTGGAATTGACAAACCGGAAGGCATATTTTTTTTATTCACGTTGTCCTCATGATGAAAGATAGTTTCTTACCATCAATGCTCTCTCTTGTGAAACCCACTTGTCCGTGAGCGCCAATCCCATGCCTACAGCGTCCGTGATGTGCTCGTTCGGGTAAGTTTCCCCGAGAATCCAATTGACCCGCGTC
Source organism: uncultured Gammaproteobacteria bacterium (assembly GCA_964562055.1). Classification (GTDB taxonomy): domain Bacteria; phylum Patescibacteriota; class Microgenomatia; order UBA1406; family GWC2-37-13; genus JAKBEU01. The sequence continues at coordinate 1,648 of CAZLSE010000130.1, read as the reverse complement.
GCGGTTGCATGTTTTGTGAGTTGGCCCTTCCAGATTGATACTGGGACAACAAAGGCCTGAATCTCCCGCTCGATACACGCAGCCATATACACCCCGCACAGATAAGACAATTGGAAAAGATCGCCACTAACCGCGGAAACATGGCTCTTCTGGGAATTATCCCATATCTGGACTCCCTCAATTATGACTCGTTTCGGACGATGATCGTTTAGAATCTGTCGGAAATTTTTGTATCCCTCTATCAATCGTGTTTCTGGAGTCTGCAACCGGAAACATCCAAAAATTTCCGGCTCATGTTTCCCGTTCCATAAAACCCACGCTATTATTTTCCCCGTATCAACTGTTAAAAGTTTTTTCATCAGTTTATCCATATATCCCTCTACGTATCATTCTCTGGATTAATTCCTGATAAGTCTCTTTATTCTGCAATGATTCATAAATATCCTCATCAACTGTTTTTTCTGCCAAAATGTCAATAATGGCAACGCCATTTTGTGTGTGAATATTAATGACTCGATCTTCTGATTGCATCCGTGTTTCCAGACCCACTGGGGAGGAGTAGTAGATAATTGTACCAGCACAAGAGAGATCAACTCCATGTTTAAAAACTTCAGGTTGACCCATCAATACCCGAATTTTACCTGAAGAAAATTCTTCGATGCGACGTGCCCGTTCTTCCGGGGACACGGCCCCGTACAGCATAGTATGTGAGATATTGTTCCTCGTAAAAATTTTAGATATTTGATGTATTTCCTCGATGTAAACGGCGAAAACTACTACCTGTTCGTTCAGCAGCTCATAGCCAACAAGACTGATCAGTTCTTTAATTTTTCCCTGATGTATGAACGTGCCATCGGTGGCATAACCCCCAGTTATTCTGCGTAACCACATCCAGACTTGCATAGAGAAGATAGTGTGTTGTGTATTTTCACCTATTGATAAAGTGAAATTTTTCTCCGCCTCGTGGTAATTTTTCTGACGTTATCAGGAAGTCGCACATATCTACGCATATAGATTTTTTTTACATCCAATTGTGCGTCTTTACGCGTCAGTTGGAAGCAATATTTTTGCAGGCGGTCTGCAAGAAATGCTTTTCCCCTGTCGTTCAAGTGATAATTGAATACAATCTTGTCAAAATATTTAGCCCTGAAAATCCAATAGTTCCCCAGATTGAGAATATCTCTGTCAAGGAATTGTAATTGTTGAAAGAGATCGAGGGGTGTTTCTGGCGCTGGGGTACCCGTAAGGATAAAACGACGTTTAACACCACGGAAATGCCTGCAAAAAAATCTGCTGACTTTAGCTTTTGGATTTTTCAGAAAAGTGCTTTCATCACATATTACTGCGTCCCACTCGACATATCCTATATTGTCAAGATGTAAAAATCCCTCTTTGTTAATGAGGGAAATATATCCCCGGGAACGAAGCGAAGCGGAGCGTTTATGTGGTGTACCTGTCAACCACGTAATCTCCGATGGTGGAATACCTTCAAGAAGGGAATCTTTCTCCCATCCATATAGTGCAGAGTACGGAGCAACAACCAGTATTTTCCCGTTTGGGAAATCCAATAGGCAACGTCGAAGGGTAACGAGAGTTTTACCCAGTCTCATATCCATAAACAGGGCTGGATGTTGTACCGAACCGGTAT
>CAZLSE010000129.1:0-2640 GCA_964562055.1 uncultured Gammaproteobacteria bacterium | reverse complement strand
AAAAATATAAACAAGGCATGTTTTTTCGTTGATAAATGAAGAAACAATACTGGTTCATAATAGGATTTTTTCTTGTTCTACTAGATCAGGCATCCAAGATACTGTTGACAAACATAGATGTTGATTACGGGTTCTTCGCGTTGAATTACACTATTAACAGAGGCATATCTTTCGGGCTCTTCCAGGGAAGCACAGTTATCATTTCAGTGATTTCAGTGATAGTTCTCGTGCTGTTATACTATTACAGAAAAGAGTTCAAAGGCAAGGAAGCATATCTTACTTTAATTGTTGCAGGCATAATTGGAAACCTGATTGACCGCGTTGTATTAGGGTATGTGCGCGATTTCCTCGACTTGAAATGGTGGCCTGTTTTCAATGTCGCTGACAGCCTGATGTTCATAGGAGTATTTGGATTAGTAATAACATACGTCTTTCTTGAAAGCAAAGGAAAAAAAGAAAAAAAGATAAACAAATCTCCATATACAAAGAGAAAATGATCAAAACAATCCTTTTCTTGGCGTTAATCATTCTTCTGATTCCAGGAGTCATGGCAGGAGAAGTAGCGTACGGTTACATTCACATAAACATAGTCAACAATCCGCCTGAGCTCCAAAACATCAGGGTGCATGATTCACTTGAGCAGATTGACTGCGTCGCAGACCTGGTTGATGAAAACCCGGGCACAGCAAAAATAATCAAAAAATGGTACGCTAATAACGAGCCAGTAGAAAAATCAAGAATCAAATACGGGGACACTGTGCGATGCGAACTTGTGCCTGTGGATGACTTAGGACAGGAAGGCGCATCTTACTTCCTTGAATTCAGGATGCCAGAACCAAAACTCATTATTGGTTCACAAATATTCAAATTATTCTAAGACAAAAAAGTAGAGAGCTTTACGCCATCTGTTAGCGGCGCGTTATCTGAGCCACTAGTTATGCGGCCACCGAGATTCTCACGCACCTTTTAAAAAAAGCTGCACCAAAATGCGGCCACCGAGATTTGAACTCGGGACTTTCGGCTTATGAGACCGACACTCTAACCGGGCTGAGTTATGGCCGCGCATTCAATATAAAAAGAAAAATTCAGGCATTTAAAAAAGTTACCCATGCCTTAGAGGAATGGTTCCAGCTCTTCAAGGGACTTGATATTGTTTTCGTATTCAACCCTTGTCTGCCTTCTGTCCATCAGGATTCCTTTTATGCCTGCTGCTTCCGCTGACTTCATGTCTGAGTCAACGCTGTCCCCGACCATTAGCACCTCGTTCGCTTTGAGCTTGAGGTCTTTCAGGATTTGCTTGTACGAATCAGGGTTTACTTTCAGCAGCCCTGTCTGGTATGATATATACTGCGCGTCAAATAGTTCGTTGAAATTGAACTTTGAGCTTACCTGTTCATACGAAAATTTGTCTGTATTTGCTAGAAGTATTACTTTAATTCCTTTTTCCTTAAGAGCTTTTATTCCAGGCTCTACGTCTTCATACATTTTTGAAAGGATGGCGTTTTTGTTCCACATCCCTATCATCTTGTCATAAACAAAACTTGGAACTTTTAAGTTGAAGTCATTAACCACTGCTTCGAATGCTTTTTGCAAAGAATCATAATCCTTCGTCATGAACGTATCCTCAAATGTGGTGATGAACTCGGAAAATTGAACCCTTGTTCTTAAGAAGTACCTTACTTGCTTGCTTGGACTCGGATTGACTCCGTTTTCAACCAATGTGCCCCATAAATCAAAAATTACTGCTTTTATCAATTCTTACCCTCCTATTAAAACACGAAGAAACGCGCTCTTTTTTAAATTCTTTGGTTAAAGCAGTGAAATAAACACGCCCAACCCTATTATTAAGATAGCAAAAAGCACGATTTCTACAGGTCTAAAATTACACAATCTATCAGCTATTTTATGCAAACTCAAACTTGTTCCCCCAAAAAATTTACTATTTATAAATAGATTATTGCTTTAATATAAATACTTTTTCAAAAAATCTGATGATAAACAAAGTATTAGAATGGTGCATTCAGGAGACTAAACGAAGCGGATGTCTCATAGGGTATCAAACGCCGTAGTGTTTGATGGACAAGCCGGGATTTGAACCCGGGGCCTCTCCGTTGCGAACGGAGCATTCTACCGGACTGAACTACTTGCCCTTATTTCTTGAGAACAATTGAGCTGTTTTTAAGTTTTACCAAGGAAAAGCTTTTCAAACTTTCTTACACAATTAATAGTTCTATTAGTCCTTGTATTAAAAATCTTTGAGTATGGCTCCACCAGGATTCTTTCTTTTATGCCCGCGTTGAATGCAGCCCAAATATCCGTCACCCTGTCTCCAACAAAGAATGTTTTTTCCGGCTTAGAATCTGCACGCTTAATTAATTCAAGGATTTTTTCATGCCCTGGCTTGCCAGCATCACCCAAAAACAGAATATTTTCCTTTAAGCAGAAATCTTCTATGTCAGGACTTGAATACCTTCTATTTGTAACTATAGCAACCTTATGCTTCCTTTTTAGCTTGGAAAGCAGCTTTTTTGAGTCATCGTGAAGCACTTCGTGGTCCCCTGTCAATGTATCATCAACATCAAACACGAATAAAGTGTCTTTTGCATATTTTTCATACCCTAAATCAAATATGCTCCGAGC
>CAZLSE010000128.1:0-2653 GCA_964562055.1 uncultured Gammaproteobacteria bacterium | reverse complement strand
ATCACATTATAACTTAATTTTTAAATTTTGTGTCTCACCCTATGGGAGCATTATATTAGCCGCAGCCTATGCTGTGTTTCTTGGAATAGAAGTAATTGCCAGAGTTGTAGAATTTGCCTTCCCAATAGGGATTCTTGTTAGGATAATACTTGTGTTTTTTGTTTTTGGTGATTTAGAAATGAGTCGTTTTTTACCTATCTTAGATGAAGGTTTTATTCCTGTGTATCAAGGGTCCCTTCGTGTTAACGGTTGGTTAGGAGAGGGAATTATTATTTTGTTTCTTTCACATCATCTAGGGGATTTAAGCAAAATTGGCAGGACAATGTTATTTTCAGTTTGGTTTGTTTCAGCAATTCTAATTCTTGGCTCCCTTTCTATTGCTTATTTCGGGCCACATCAGACTGCTGACCTAACGTTCCCAATTTTTGAGATTATCCGTATGTTTGAGGTGGGTGGAATTAGGGGATTAGACTCCCTGATCATGACCTTTTGGTACTCAGCAACCCTTTTTAAAATTATAGTTCTCTTTTATATCGTGGTAATTACAATAAAAAAATTAACCAATCAGGAGGGTAACACATTTATTTTCCCTTTGACAGTATTATTTACTATAATGCCTGTAATTCTTTTTGTCGAACTTAGCGGGACAATGGAGTTTCTTACCAATACTTGGCCTGGATTTGCATTTACCTTTGAGTTGTTTATTCCGATGGTACTTCTAATTTTAGCCTTATTTAAAAAGCAACCTGATGGGAGGAGTTTAAAATAAGGGCAGAAGCTCGAATATCTTCCTGGCAGGCAATTGCCTATATCATAATGTTAATATTACCTACGGCTATTTTATTTGTTCCATCAATTACTGCCCAAAGTTCAGGTTCCGATGCCTGGGCATCCTTGATTGTAGCATTTGTCTTTGGTTTTGTAGTTGCATTGGTATCAGCCAAACTGGCCTCAAAATTCCCCTCTCAGACTGTAATTGAATATGCTCCTATATTATTGGGACCCTATGCCGGGAAAGTAGTAGGTTTTATATATTCTTTTTATTTTTATTATGTAGCCTATTTTGTTATAAGACAATTCTCAGAGGTAATGACTACCGGTTTCATGGAGAATACACCACTAGTTGTACATGTTGTTATATTAACCCTTGTTGCCTGTTATTCACTATATCTTGGTCTTGAAGTGCTTGCTCGGACAAATTCAGTAGTTACAGTTTTCTTTATAGGAAGTATTTCATTAATAGTTTTTTTAATACTGCCAAGCATTGATTATGATAATTTTAAGCCGTTATTGGGAACACCTCCCGGAAAGATTATTCTTGGCTCCCTTTCTCCCGGGAGCTGGTTTGGAGAATGTGCAGTAATATTAATACTCATGCCCTTTTTAATGGATAAGAAGAAGGTTACTCGTATTACTGTTTACTCAGTTCTTATAGTATTTTTGAGTATGTTTTTTATTACCATTGGAGTAATTGGTCTTTTTGGACCAGATGCAACTTCCAGAATGGTTATACCTACCTTTTCCATGGCCCGTAATGTTAGACTTGAGGCTATCTATGCACTTGAACGGGTTGACGTTTTATTCATGGCCGTATGGGTTGCAGGAATGATTTTTAAATTAGCTACATTTTTTTATGCAGGAACACTGGCCTTTGCTCAATTATTTAACATCCCGTCCTATAAAACACTTATTATACCCGGGGGCATATTACTCGCCGCTTTATCCCTGGAATCTTGGGATAATATAGCTGAACTTATAGAATTTTCGGGTCAAGTGTTTCCTGTCTCCATTAATTTTGTAAACTTAATTTTGACAAGCCTATTATTAGTCCTATCGTATGTAATTGGGCCCGGAGGGAAGGTAAAGGATGATTAGCTATCTTAAGAAATTAAGATCAAAAAGAAACAGAAAATCTTTACCCGAGGGTAATCTGAAGGAAATAAATATACATGTTTCGGATAAAGTTTATTCTGAGAAAGAACTAAGTCAAATAACCTTCGAAAAGTCCTTACAAAAAAATCTGAAGTTTATTAAGGAAATGGTTGGAGGTAATACTGATTTAGTTATTCGAAATATCAGTATAGGTCGGCACGAAGTAAAACCTGCTGTGATTTTTTATTTTGATAATTTAATTGATCCAGCTTTATTGGATCAGCATATTATCAGGCCCCTTGTACTGGAGGCGTATAGTTCCGGTCTCCGTACAGGACCGGAAATAATTGAACAGTTACGCTCCGGAAATCTTATTACCAGGGCTGAAATAAAAGAGATAGTAAACTATAAAGAACTTATGGACGGTTTGCTTATTGGTGAGGTTCTTATTTTAATTGAAGGAATTGAACAAGCCCTTTTAATAAGTTCTAAAGGTTATGAAAGTAGAGCTATAGCAGAACCGGATTCCGAACCAGTTGTCAGGGGACCAAGGGATTCCTTTGTTGAAACCCTAAGTATCAATCTATCTCTAATTAGGAGAAGAATTTTAAGTCCAAATTTAGTATTTGCATCAATGAAAATAGGAAGTATTACCAGAACCAGGGTTTGCATAGCCTATATTAAGGGTGTTTGTCCACCGGAACTAGTAAAAGAAGTTTTGAAGCGTTTGAACAAAATAGAAATAGATGGTCTACTTGAAAGTGGCTACATAGAGGAGCTA
>CAZLSE010000127.1:0-2682 GCA_964562055.1 uncultured Gammaproteobacteria bacterium | reverse complement strand
AGTTAAAACATTTTAATCGAGGTCGCTTCCTACTTCAACTATTTTGTGGACAACACCCAAAATAGTTGACAGTACCATAATACTTATACTCAGATTAGCTATAATATGAGAAATTGTGCAAAGGAATACAACAGCCATGCAAAAGGGAAAAAATCTTTATGATGCAGTGGAAGATAAACTGATAGAAGTTAAAGACCTATCTAAATATCTAAGAATTTTTGAAAAAGATATAATCGGTGCATTTCCAATTTTTTACTCGTCACTTAACAAGAACGATAACCTTTATAAAAAATCGAGGGATTACTTCTTTTTCGCTGTGATTCCCAGTATAGAAATAATAAAGAATAAAAAATTGAAGGGGGAATACGAAAAAGACCTGATAACGATTCAAACATTATTGGCTCTTAGTGAAAGATTCTTAAACAATATTATTGATGGACATTCGAAGTGCATAGAGGATGATTTGACCCTCTATGTTTATGCAATTCACGAAGCGGCTTATTTGTTGAGTAATGACTTTAAAAATATCATAGGGATTTCAATAGATGAATTTTATAGGAAAGTTAAAGAGGTTGCTAAAGCGGCTAAACTTAAAATACCTAATAAAATCAAGTTATCAAAAAATAAAACTAATGTTGATATTGAGATGCTTGCAAATCACTTATGGAGAAGATCAAGCAGTATATTTATTATGCCTTCTTTTTTAGGGACAACTCCACGAGGATTAAAGGCATTAAAAAACTATATATCTGCCAACATTCTCTTAGATGATTTACTTGATCTATTTGATGACTATAAGCACAATCGTGATACACTGCCATTATTTTTGTGGCGGACTTACTCTGAAGATATGATCTTCAATAAGTGGGCATCAGACTTTGTAACAAAGGAGACGATAAATATAATAAAAATTTTGTTAGATAAATCTTGCAAGCTTTTTGAGAAAGACGGATTACAATATTCATTTCAAATAGCAAAAATTCTCAAGGATAAATATTATGAGTGGTTCCCTGAACATATATAAAAACATAAACGAAGTTCATTTAGAGGTGACAAATTGTTGTAATTTGGCGTGTAGGTATTGCTATGTTGATACTAAATATAAGAAAAGGATCGAAGAAGCTGACCATATGAGCATCGAAATCTTAGAGGATATAATCGGTGAAATTGCAAAAAAGACACATGCTCAGAATATAAAAATAGTATTTCATGGGGGCGAACCACTTTTAGTGGATAGTCGATGGTATGAAAAGGCTTTTCCAATAATAAAAAATCTCTGCGCTAATTTTAATAAAAAAGCCATTCTTTCTATGCAAACGAATTTAACTTTACTAAATAATGATATGTTAGATTTAATAAAAGAGCATACTGTTATTATTTCTACAAGCATAGATGGTTCTGAAATTGTGCACAACTCCTATAAGGGTTTGTTTAGAAAGACCGCGGGGAATATAGCGAAAATTAATAGATTAGGGTTGTTAGGGGGAATAATAACAGTGTTTCATTTTCACAATTACAATAAAGTGTCTGAGATAATTGCAATGCTCAAGGATTTAAGGATAAAAAGATTTATAGTGAATTTTGCTTATGCTATGGGGAGAGGTCGAAATATTCCTGTTCTGAATTCTGAAAAGAGATTTAAGGTGTATAAAGATTTGATTGATTATGTAATCGAAACACGGGGTAGAGACATTATTGAACAAACTACCTTTCTGAGAATTAATAGATTCAATAACCCTATCGGGAAAACAGAGCTATTATCAAACTTATCTTGTTATACACCATTTTGTCATGCGGGCATAAGAATGCTTATGTTCAAACCTAATGGGGATATGTATCCGTGTGGATTTTCGGGGGGCTTAGGAACTAACGAATATTTTAAATTAGGCAATATCTGCGATATTGATAAGAATGATTTTAAAGAGAAAATAAAAAATTTTCATAAAAAAGAGGAAAAATATTATGGCGTATGCCAAACTTGCAAAGCCAGAATCATATGCTTTTTCGGTTGCACGGCAGCCGAATATGAAGACAAAATATTCAAAAATGAAGACTGTATAGCTACTCAACAACTATTTCATTACCTCGCATCTAAGAAAGAGGATCTGAAGAAATTATTTGCAGTACAAAGATTGTACGATGAACATACTATTAACTGAAAAATGCACAAATTACTGTCCCTATTGTTTTGCTCGGGAGAGGATGGTTAACGCACCAGCTAAAAGTTTTATCTCTATAGAAGCTTTTAAAGAAGTATTAAATTTTTTAAGCAAATCTAAAGTAAGGCATGTGAATTTAATAGGTGGGGAGCCGCTGATTCATCCCAATATTATGAAAATCATAAATATAGTTAACAAGACAAACACAATAAGGTCTGTAAGTATATTTTCAGGCGGAATTATACCATTAGAAAAAGTAAGGCAATTATCAGGCTGCTTGATACCTGAGAAATATAGCATTGTGTTTAATATCAACAACAAAGACGATTATTTAGATAGGCATCACTCACAAATTATGACCAATATCGAATACCTGAGAAATTTTGGGTTTGACATAACAATAGGCTATAACATATATAAAGAGTCGTTTAATTATAAAGAAATTTTTGAGCTATGTAACTATTTAGAAATATATAAAATTCGCTGGTCGCTTGCATACCCTGGGGTCAAGAAAAATACTCAA
>CAZLSE010000126.1:0-2690 GCA_964562055.1 uncultured Gammaproteobacteria bacterium | reverse complement strand
TGCTCCCCCGTGTGGATTCGAACCACAAACCTTGTCGTTAACAGCGACCTGCTCTACCGTTGAGCTACAGGGGAAAATAAACTGTAAATGAGCAAAAGTAACAAAGCTCATTATACAAAAAAGGGGGTGATAAACCAAGCCTATTTAGCGCTTCCCATGCTCTACCTTCAATACTAATCCAGGCTTTATACCCGCAATTGCAGGTAGTAGGTGATTTAAAACTTGCTCCGCAGTCATACGAAACTCTTTGCCCTTAGCCGAAATCTTTACCCACCCTTTTTCATCCTTATAATACTTCTCTGTAAAGTTTTTGGTACCCATGTATATCGTATAGTTTGTGTTTTTAAGATTCATTTACCTATTATACTTACCCTATATGACCCTCAATCAACTTGCGCATAACATCATAATCAATAATGAATATCTCACCCTTGCGACAATCGTTGGGGGCGGCGAACCATGGACCTGTATACTTGCATATGCATATGATGAGAACTACACATTCTGCTTTGTGTCTCTCCCAACAGCCCGACATTCGCAACACATAGCGCGTAACTCGAATGTTTCATTTACCATCTTTGATAGTCATCAGGATTTTGGGCAAAGGGGTTGGACTACAAGGAACAGGTGTGGTAACTGAAGTAAAAAATGAAGAGTTTGAAAAAGTTTCATCTGTTTATTTTTCCCGCCAGTATCCGTACGGAAATATTCATAACTAATTTGTGGACGGATTAAAAAACTGCTTAAAGGCGGAACATACCGGTTTTATAAACTTGCTCCAAAACAAGTGTGGATAAATGATCCTAATGCCGATACTGATAGAGGGGTTGAGGTTTCTCTCAAAAAGGGAGAGTGAGTTCGGTTTGTGCCTTGCCATTTTCCTCCATATACTTTTTCCAGTCTACGCGAATAATATTGCGACCTGATTCGTTCATGTAGTGAACCTCACCATACTTTACTCCAAAATCAAAAAGCTCTTTAGTGATCATAACATCGTCTAAGCAGTATTTTTTGAGTTCATCTATTTTCCCCTCTTTATAGTAATCAATTGCCATGAGTCCATGACCGCTTTTCTTTTTGCCAAGCGTAGCAAATGCAACATCATTTAACGCAAGACGTCTCCCAATTTTAGAGCGGATATCCTCGAGAATATCAAATGTAGACAGAGTCATAATATCGCCGGGATAGTATGCTTGCAAAACGGGAAGATCAAACCCATTGCTGTTATACCCAACTACATAGGATGCGCGTTCCAGAATAGCAAAAGATTTTGTAAGTTCTTTTTCTTCAAACACAACACCTTTTTGCGTGCCATAATCATACACAGCCATTACCGATACCCCCAACTTTTCATGTTCATTAAAGTCACGGAAGGTGTGCTTTGTTTCAAGATCGATGATGACGGGGAATTGTTTCATACTCAGTTTGCCCTCCCTCTTCCCCCTCGTTCTTTAAAGATCTCCATTTCAACCACATTGCGTTTATTCCGCGTTCTGTCGGGAGTAAGCTCAGATAGGTGGATGCTGTTGAGGGAATCTTGAAGATGACGATATAACCCGTCAAAATAATTAAAAAAGGCTCGCTCCTGTTTTTTATCGATTTTCATCACATTCTTTTCAATAAAATCGTCCATTTTCCCGAGCTTCCATAAGGTTTCCACAAAGTGTGGATTACTAAAATTAAGGTATGAAAAGTCACCATTTATTGGGCGCACTTTAAATTTCATCATACGAACGTCTTGCACCATTTGTTCATAGGATGGCCGCTTGTCAAGTACAGTCGTTTTAAACGACTTAAAAAGTTTGACCATATCGTGAGGTTGTTCTTTCTTTTTCATAAATCAGGTATAAGGGTATATAATTATTCAATGATATATCAACAATTGCAAGCCGATCAACTCGTTGCATTAAAATCTAAAGACACTGTTAAGCTCCAGACGGTGCGAGGCATTATATCAACAATAAAGAATAAAGAAATTGATAAAGGTTCTTCCCTTACCGATGAGGAGGTTGTCGGTGTTCTGCAAAAAACAAAAAAGGAGTGTTTGGAAAGTATTGATTCCTTTACGGAGGGCGGTCGACAAGATTTGCTTGCAGAAGCAAAAGCACAGCTTGCAATAGTAAGTGCATATCTTCCACCTGAGATGAGTAATGAGGAGCTTGCTGCAGAGATAGCTAAAATCGCAGAAGCAAACAGAGCACTAACCGCACAAAATCCCAAGGCACTTATTGGGCTTTGCATGAAGTCGCTTCGAGGCAAGGCAGACGGTAGTCGCATCATGCAGGCGATTAACGCATTGCAGCGTGTATGAGAAAAATAGTTTTTTTTCTAATTCTTTTTTTTCTAATTGTTTCGCTAGTCCGAAATACCCTTGAATACCGGAAAAGTCTGTTCTACTATCAAGAAACAAAGGCAAACCTTACAGCTGCTGTTGAAAAAAACAAAGAACTTCTTCTTAAAAAAACCACCGCAGGGTCCGCGTTTGAAATTGAAAAAAATTTACGCAACAATGAAAACCTACTTCGTGAGGGGGAAACAATGATTATTGTACCCTCACCCTCCCCGACACCTACTCCGGTTGCAGCCCCAAAACGACCACCCTACCAAGAATGGATCTCGGTATTTTTTGAATAACTTCGTGGTATACTTATGAAAGTTTACTTATATTACGGGGTAGTGTACGGCTGCAC
>CAZLSE010000125.1:0-2691 GCA_964562055.1 uncultured Gammaproteobacteria bacterium | reverse complement strand
GAACAAGAGCTAAACAAAATATTTACAATACTTCGCTTAGCTCTCCGTCCGTTATGCCTCATTGTAGGGCGACAGTGCATACAGACAAAACAACGACCTGAAATTGTAATTACCTTTTTTTAAATGGTATCTTTGACAACAAGATTTTGAAAACCAACAACAGGAATTAATACATAAAAATGGACAAAAAATTTAGAGACTATAAGGCAGAAGGAGCAAACTGGATTACATTGGCAACGGGAGAATTCTATCCAGATATTCTTGTTGATGCCTGCCAACTATACAGACCAGTTCTTGAAATATTTGGACAACTCTTAAAGACATCAGAAAGTTCTCAGAGACTATTTATTGGAACCACAGAAGTAAAACAACCTTGGATGAGAATTCAACTTGCTAGGGTCTTTAGAAAATATGTAAGTCCAAACACGCCAGTTGAAATGCTAAAGAAGAAAAGCAGTGCTCAATGGATTTGTGATGAATTTGGCAAAGGATTTAGACCAATCTCAGAAGTTCAAAAGGCATTCTATTCAAGACCAATGCCTGACGAAGCATTATGTGCAATACTTTGGGAATACAAAGACAGAGGGCAAAAGGGTTACGATATGACTGAAAGAATGTTCGAGCTGTTAAGAATAAAATTTCCCGATTACGTTCTTGAAGGTCCAGAAAGAGCTGGACGAGACATTTTATTAGGCGAAGTATTTCCTGATTATCCCAAACCAGACCGACCAGCAGATTTCGTAATCAAAAAAGACGGAGTAATATTAGCAGTTGGATTCGCTAGATATGATTCAGATAGAGGCGGTGCTCAAGAAGATGATAGAACTGGTGGTTATCACAATGCTTCAAGTGAGCTTTTAGAATATGCAAAAGGAAAAGAATTAAGAACTAAAGTTATTTTTGTTAATGACGGCCCCGGCTTATTACTAGGTTCTATGTGGAATGACTATAGTTATCTTGAAGAAGTTTCAGATGACATTATTGTAGTTACACTCAGAATGATAGTAGATAGAATTAATGAAGAATGGTTAAATAGTTAAAATTATGGCAACAGGTGTAACATCAAATAATTGGACAAAAGACACTCATATAATCACAGATGAAGTGTTTTCTGGTGACTATAAATATGAACTTAATTACACAGGAAAGACTTCTGAGAATGACATACTAATTTCAAAAGCCAAAAACGAATATGAATTACTCGTTGGAGGCGACCACGAAAATGAATTGTATTTCGGAGACAACTTAGATGTAATGAGTTACCTTATTCATAATAAGCATCTCAAAGGAAAAGTAAAACTCGTTTACATTGACCCACCATATGGAACGAATAGTATTTTTCAATCAAGGCATCAGAAAGATTCCTACAAGGACGATTTAGTTGGAAGCCATTTCATTGAATTTATTAGAAGAAGACTTATTTTAATCAGAGAACTTCTTTCTGAGGACGGTTCTATTTATTTGCATTTAGATGGAAATATGACCTTCCAAATGAAAGTAATTATGGATGAAGTCTTCGGTGCTAAAAACTTTAGAGGATTTATTACAAGAAAAAAATGTAGTAATAAAAATTCAACTCGAAAAACATACGGTAATATTTCAGATTACATTATTTTTTATTCTAAAAATGAAAACTACACTTGGCACAGAGCAACCGATGCTTGGACAGATGAAAAAATCTTAAAAGAGTATCCGTGCATTGATGAGAAAAGTGGAAGGAGATATAAAAAAGTTCCAATTCACGCGCCTGGAATTAGAAATGGCGAAACGGGTAAAGAGTGGAGAGGAATGTTTCCACCACAAGGAAAGCATTGGCAATATACGCCAACAAAACTTGACGAATTTGATGCTAAAGGAGAAATATATTGGTCTGCTACTGGAAACCCACGTAGAAAGGTCTTTTTAGATGAGGACAAAGGAATTCCAGTTCAAGACATTTGGTTAGATGTTCAAGATTCATTAAATCAAAGCATAAAAATAACAGGTTATCCAACAGAGAAAAATCCATATTTATTAGAACGAATAATTAAAGCATCTTCAAATGTTGGAGATATAGTAATGGACTGTTTCTCTGGTTCAGGCACAACATTGGATTTAGCTGAACAATTTGGTAGAAAGTGGATTGGCATTGATAATAGTTCAGAAGCAATACGAAATATATTTAACCGCTTTTACACAGGATTAGAAGAAATGGGTGATTATGTAAACAAGAGTATTTTGACAACATCAACTAATTCAAATCAATCTACTTTATTTGAACCACAGGTAAAATATAATTCAAATCTAAAAGAACGGAAAAATTTCAACTTTTATTCTGACACTAGATTTAGAGAAACTATACTAGAAATAATTGACGAACACCTTGACTGACAAAAAACAACGAAGGCATAACAGCACCTACCCAAAAGGCGGGGTTTCGTGCTTCGCAGACACATTTGTGGTAGCCGAAAGTTCAGTTCTCCGAATGAAGTTTAGTGGTAAAAATCCCGCCACTACGCCAAGCCGCAAACCGTTCATCGAGGTTCGCTTCGCTCATCTCTATGAACGGACGGAGAGCCAAGCGTGGTTCGGCGAAGCGAACCATCGCCGAACAAGAGCTAAACAAAATATTTACAATACTTCGCTTAGCTCTCCGTCCGTTACCCAACATAATAAGAAAGAAAAGAGATACGACATGGAAAGATTAGTAAC
>CAZLSE010000124.1:0-2697 GCA_964562055.1 uncultured Gammaproteobacteria bacterium | reverse complement strand
TTTATATACCCACAAAACTGTCCTACGAAGTGCTGAACCGCCACTTTTGGCAAGGTGTTGTTAGCGGTTTGTGCTTTCTTTTATCATCTTTCTTTTAGTTGACGAGTTGTCTGAAAATATTATTTCCATAAAATAAAGTCCGTTATTCAGTCCAGAAGTGTTAATGTATTCTAGTTCCCCATTTTCTGATACTATTAATTTTCCAAGATTGTCGTATATGAAAACTTGTTTTATTTTTTCGTTTGACGAATTTCTTAAAACAATTTTATCATTAAATGGATTGGGATAAATACTAATATAGTTAGATAACTCATTGTCGTTTATATCAACTGTAGTTGTATTTCTGTAAATACCTAAATTCGGAGACATCAAATTATAAGCAATAAACACATATCCGCCAAATTCAGTAATCCCTGAAGCATTCAAATCAGTGGCAGATAAATTCGCAGTAATATTTGTCCAACTTGCTCCTTCATTTGAAGTAATGTAAATGCTATCTCTCATTCCTCCAGAAAAATGTCGAGCTTCCATATAAAGGTTTGTTCCATTACGATGAATTTCCATCACTCCAAGACCCATTACAGAAGGTTTAGTCCAACTTGACCAATTTGTGCCTTCGTTATTGCTTGAATACGCCCCCCCTCCCTGTGCTGTATAATAAAGATTGGTTCCCATTTTCCAAACAAGTTCTGCATTCAAGTCTCCGCCTGCAATGCCAGTATTAGATTGAACCCAACTTGCACCATTATCTGTTGAAATAAAAACGCCCCCTCCTATGGTTGCCGCAATTAATTTTGAATTGATTGTTTCCATCCAAATAACATTTAGGGTTGTTAAACCTGAATTAGCTGCACTCCAAGTAGAGCCTCCATCTGATGATTTATAAATTCCGCTGCTTGAAGTATAAGCAAAAATATTTCCTGATAAGCTACTAAATCCTCTTACAACTGTAGTTTGAGGACCTCCTTTTACACTGTTCCAAGTCGTTCCGTTGTCATTAGTGTAAAACACACAATTCATAGATGAATTTAATCCTGAAAAATATTTTCCGCTAAAATAATAACCACATTCAGGAACATTACCCGCCACCGGTGGTTGGATTTCTATCCAGTTGTTCCCATAGTCAATTGTCCTATACATTTTAGAGTCGCCTAATGTTCCTGCAAATAAATGCGTATTAGAACTACCCAGTAGTTTTGCTCCTGATGTTAAATTAGTTATTCCATTGTTTACTTGTCCCCATTGTGCAAAGCAAGTGTTGATACTTACCCCAATGATTAATACTGAAAGATAAATTTGTTTCATTTTTTTTTATTTTTTTGTGCCTACTCTTGTCGGTTTTCGGCTGTCCCCGTTTTTTTGTATTGTTTTTTTGAAGGCGTTATCTAAATCTTCTACTAAATCAGTTATATTTTCTATCCCCACAGATATTCTTATTAAGGAGTCAGTGATTCCTATTTTTTCTCTCTCTTTTCTAGGTATAGTTGCGTGTGTCATTATTGCTGGAACTTCGATCAGGGATTCAACTCCTCCCAGGCTTTCTGCTAATGTAAAAAGTTTAACATTATCTAAAAGAGTTTTAGCGGCTTTAAGCCCATTTTTAATCTCAAAAGATAACATACCGCCAAATCCGGACATTTGTCTTTTTGCTAAATCATATTGAGGATGACTTTTCAATCCAGAAAAGTATACTTTCTTAACTTTGGGAGAAGATTCTAAGTACTCTGCAATTTTTATTGCATTCTTCTCATGTTCCTTCATTCTTATTGCTAATGTTTTAATCCCTCTCAAGACTAAAAAACTGTCGAACGGGGAAAGTATAGCACCGGTAGCGTTTTGATTAAATTTTAACGCGCCATAAATACCATCATTAGAAGTCATTATTGCCCCACCTACTGAGTCACTATGTCCGTTAAGATATTTTGTTGTACTATGCACTACAATGTCTGCTCCGAGACTCAAAGGTTTTTGAAAATAAGGAGTCATAAAAGTATTGTCAACAACAACTGTAATACCTTTCCCCTTAGCAATTTTTGAAATAGCTTGGACATCGCAAAGTTTCATTAACGGATTAGTGGGTGTTTCAAGCCAAATTAATTTAGTGTTGTCTTTTATAGCATCTTTTACCGATTCTACATTTCGGGCATCTACATAACTGAATTCAATCTGGAAATTTTCATTGTAAACTTTATCGAACAGCCTTCTTGTTCCCCCATACAGATCATCAAAAGCAACAACATGGGCTCCGGATTTAAGTAAAGTCAAAAGGACTACTGTTTCGGCTGCCATGCCTGATGCAAAAGCCAGACCGAACTTAGCATCTTCAAGAACAGCCAATCGTTTCTCAAGTGCTTCCCTTGTTGGGTTTCCTGTTCTTGAATATTCATACCCTCCAGTAGGTTTCTCCACGTGTTTTCTTGCAAATGTTGATGCTAAATGGATTGGTACGACAACATCACCAGCACCCCCTTCCTTCAAATTCGGCTCTTCACCGACATGAATTGCTTTCGTTTCAAACTTCATATAAACCACCTCTTCGTTTCGCCAGATAGTTCACCACATCTATGGTTGTTATTATATCAACAATTCTCATGTTCTCCACTACCAAAACAGCATTTCTGTCCTTCAAGAGAAAAAATGGGTTGAGAATAGTGTCTGTTCTGTTCACAATTGGTAGCGGTGACTCCATGAACTCCT
>CAZLSE010000123.1:0-2698 GCA_964562055.1 uncultured Gammaproteobacteria bacterium | reverse complement strand
TCACCGCGTCTACCACCAAAGCCACTCTGGCAATTTCTACCAGAAAAACGATTATCACGATGATACATACTGAGCCTTCCCCCAAAAACTAGACAGTCATAAGAGATAGAATAGTTGTATGAAAAGTCCAAGAAAACACAGTGCGGTTTTCTGTGCCAAGGTGGCACTTGAAGCCGTCAAAGAACAAATGACCTACGCTCAAATAGCCAGTAAATTTGAGGTCCATCCTACTCAAATCAGACGATGGAAAGAGATTCTGTTATCAAGTCTTGAGAGTATCTTTAAAGATAAGCGTAAAACTAGCGATCCAGATTGGGATAAGGATAGACTGATCGAAAGTTTGTACAAAGAAGTGGGCAAGCAAAAGATTGAAAATGAGTGGTTAAAAAAAAAGATTAAACTATTTTCTGACTGAAGGTTCAGTCAGAGAGCACATTAACAAATTAATTGACTGGGATGGCAAACTGAGTTTGAGCCGTCAGGCTCAGCTACTCGATTTTTCAAGAGCCAGTTTGTATTACCAACCTGCACCAGTAAGTCAAGAGGAGCTAAACATTATGAATAAGATCGACGAGATTTATACCAAACGACCATACTTTGGTTCACCACGGATTACTTGGCAACTTAACCAGCTTTTTGATTTCCCCATCAACCATAAAAGAGTGGAGAGGTTAATGATCAAGATGGGACTGCAAGCTGTCCAGCCGAAAAGAAGCTTGAGCCAAAATAATAAGCCTCACGCTATTTATCCATACTTACTGAGAGATATTGCAATTGACCGGGTTAACCAAGTGTGGGGAGCAGACATTACTTACATTAGGCTTACAGGTGGGTATGTTTACTTAATGGCAATCCTAGATTGGTTCTCTCGGTACATTGTTGCTTGGAGGGTGTCTACTGGACTAGACAAAGAATTTTGTCTTGAGGCTGGCAATCAAGCGTTGGATCAATACCAACCTGATATCATCAACTCAGACCAAGGAGTTCAATTCACCAGTAAAGATTGGATTGAGCTTTATCAGAGTAAAAATGTAGCCATTAGTATGGATGGTAGAGGTAGAGCCTTGGACAATGTTTTTACTGAAAGAGTGTGGCGAACCATTAAGTATGAAGAGGTTTATCTAAAGCAGTACCAGTCAGTTAAAGAGGCCGTTGACAACTTATCTGAGTATATCCAATACTATAACCACCAACGACCTCATAGTAGTTTAAAAAACCAAACACCGGCTAAAGTATTTTTTAGCAAATGAAAGGAGAAAAACTATCTCTTTGAAGGCCGGTTGCTGTCTAAAGGATGGGGGAAGGGTTAGAATCTCCATGGCTCCCGTTCTAGTAATTTGATGACCGCTTCTCTTTCAAGACCTTGATTTTGCTCTTTTATTTCTGACATATTGCTTTTATCTACTTATAACAAAAGCTATTATCTCTCTCTGCTCTTTGTCAATAGTTATGGGATTTGGGAAAAATCTGGGCGAAAAATCCTACATTCGCACTTGAAACGCACCACTTTGATTTTTAATTGATTTGATTTCCTGTTGCATTATCTCATACGGAGTTTTGAATTCAAGACACTCTAAATTCTAATTCTAACTGCAACCGTTAAAATGTTAGTATGAACTACAAACAGCTAACGGCTGCAGACAGAGGAGCAATTGAGGTCTTGCTCCAACAAAAGTATACAACACCTCAAATAGCCAAAGCGATTGGGTATCACAAAAGCACTGTCAGCCGTGAACTCAAAAGATACTCAACGCCCAATGGATACTTTGCTTGGTCGGCTCAATTAAGACACGATAAGTGTCGTAGGAAATGTAAACCTAAGCGAAAACTTCAAAGTAGTAAGTTACAAAAATATATAGTTGCCAGGCTTCAACTTGGTTGGTCACCAGAACAGATAGCAGGGAGATTAAAGTACAAGTGTGGATATACTGTGATCTGTCACGAAACTATTTACTCTTGGCTCTACCAAGATGAATGGGCATACACCCAAGAAGGCTTGTACCAGTACCTAAGATACGGTAGAGATAAACGCAAACCACACAACGGCAGATCCGTACACCGCTCAAAGATTCCCAATAGAGTTAGCATTCATCAGAGACCAGAAGTTGTATCGTATCAGGTTGAGTATGGTCATTGGGAAACTGACTCTGTGGTTTATCCTTACAAACTAGCCATCAACACCTTAAACGAGTTAACATCTGGCAGAGTGAAGTTCACCAAACTCCAAGCCAAAACAGCCCAGCTGACAGCTCAAGCAGTTAGCGATCAACTTAAAAATGAAATTGTGTTGTCGGTTACTATGGATAACAGCAGTGAGTTTACAGATCACCAACAAATCATAATTAGTACAGGAACACAAACCTATTTTGCTGATCCATACTCTAGTTGGCAAAGAGGCGCTAACGAAAACTGTAATATGCTCCTTAGAGGTTACTTGCCCAAAAGACATGACATCAGTAATCTGACCCAACAGGAACTTGATGAGATAGCAGAAGAGCTGAACAATAGACCGAGGAAGCGGTTGGGCTTCCTCACACCAAACGAGGTTTATAAGTTACAATTACAGAAAGGAGCAAACGTTGCAGTTAGTGCTAGAATGTAGGAAGTAGTTTTTCAAGTTGTGCGGTTGCCACACACATGACTTTATCAGCTCCTCCGTAATAAACATAGAGAGTGTTATTCACCAACACACTGCCAC
>CAZLSE010000122.1:0-2722 GCA_964562055.1 uncultured Gammaproteobacteria bacterium | reverse complement strand
TCTGGGTTTAAGAGGTGGGGTGCGGTACCTGTAACATATTGATATCCCACATACGAATAGAGTGTGCTATCAGCTATACCTTTCTTTTTTACTTGTTCGAAAATGGTACTTTTTTGAATTTCAATTTGGTGCTTGTCAGCGATTGAATCTTCGTAATTTTTCCAACCGGTATATCCATGTTTAACCGCCCATTCGTCAAGTAGTACATCGGGCGCAACATTTTGCGACTGTACCCATTGCGATTCACGATACAATATTTCAACCGAATCATTGCTGTAGGGAGTGTTTAACAAACTTTGATTTTGATATGCTATCCATCCAATACGAAAACATGTTGCTGCAAAAATTATGATTGAAAACAATAGGATCAAATTGATTTTTTTCTTTGTCATGGCAAGTCCTTTGTATAATGCATAAGTTCATTGGGTGCCTCAAAAGCTTCTTTAAATACCTCCGCTTGATGTACAAAATAAGTGCGTAGGTCATATGCGCCAGAAAGAATTACCACAAAAAATAAGACCAAGATCACTACGCTGTATGGTATCTTGTGTTTTTTTTCAAACCAATGAATTCCTGCATACATTACCATTACGCTAAAAAAAATAATAGAGGGTATGGTGGTGATGGTTCGCAACATATTCGGGTTTTCCCAGGGATAAGTAAGAAGAGTGGGAATGACGGAAAGCAAAAAATACAGTACAAAAAGTTGATTCATTTTATCTTTTATATTCCACAATACGAGTGCAAGACCAGCTATAAAAAATACCGACATAATTGGATTGAGCGCTGGTTTGTTTGGATAATTGTGCCTGCCGTTCACGTCTCCTTTTACCGTAAACATTAAGGTAGTGCCTATCAGATTACGTTTAGAAACTCAAATTTTTCAGATACAGTCATTTCGTTGTTGGCAGGATAAAATAGCTGATACATGCGTACATCTTGGTTTTGAGAAAGATAGAGACTAAGTGGAGTTATAACAATGATAAATGGCACTAAGAGCGTTAGAAATGTAGAAATAGTTTTTTGTGAAAAAAAAGAAAAATCGAGCCTCTTTTTTTTTCGTTCATAAATAAATAAAAACAATGCTGCTATGATGAGAAATATAAACAATCGCCCTGGTTGATATGAATTATAGGCAAGCCCTGCAAAAATTCCTGCCGGAAAAAGCCATTTTTTCTGCCGATGTTTAACGTAAAGAAAAAAGAAAAGAAGTGAACTCAATTCAAGAAATAAAAGAAATGTTCCTTCAAAACTAAATCGTGCAAAATTAAAATACCATCTTGTGGTAATAAACAAAAAGGTACCGATCACTGTTAAGATGTGATGGAGCTTTTGAGAATGCAGTTCATGAATTTTTTTCAAAGAAAAATACAGCACAAAAAAAAATACAATAGGAGTGAGTACTCCAAAAATCGCAGCAGGAAGCCGAAGCGCGAATGCCGATACGCCAAAAAGCTTCATTGATATAAGGAGAATATAAAAATAGAGAGTTGCATGGCCGGTGGCATACGGACTATATGGCGTATACGGTTTACCATCAAGAAGGAGTGCAAACTTTGCAAATTCAATTTCATCAAAAGTGAGAGTGGCTGGTATTGAGTTAAAACGATAAAAGACTACAAAGCAGCTCACAAAAAACAGAATGAGTACCGACCCCCATAAACTAAGTCGAGTATGCACCGTTGATTTCATAGTATTTGATACGTAGTATGTCCTTCATAGTTTCAATAGAATCCCTGAAAAAATTAACATTTTTTGTTTCTACATGAGTCCAGATTACCGGAATTTCTTTAATGGAATAACCCATTTTGGAGGCAAGATACAAAAACTCTAAATCAAATCCAGCTGACACAGATGAGCCTGTTACCGCAGCACCTCGTTTAAACACCCGGAGCGAATCAATAACACGAAGTGCAGTTTGAGTTTTAAATGCTTTAAAACCACACTGAGTATCGCGGATTTTATTTAGTCCGATTAGTAGATTGCGAATATAAATAAATCCGACCGCCATTAATTTTCGAATAAACGGAGCACCTTTACGTTGCGTGCTTCGTGATCCAATAATAATCTCCTTACCATTCTCTATCTCAGGTATAAATTTGATGATTTCCTCTATTGGTGTTGCCAGATCGATATCAGTAAATACCACATACTCACCTTTGGCAGCACGGATACCTGAAATAAGAGTATGTGCTTTACCCCTATGTTCATTTTCTAATAGCTTGAATTTTGTAAATTGGGGAAGGTAATCGTTTTTAATCCGGTTTCTAGTCTCATCCGTTGATCCATCATCAGAAATTATTACTTCCAGAATTGCATCGTTATTATTCGCATAATTCCCGATTTTGTCCAACACTCCTTTTTGTATATTGAGTTCCTCGTTATAGCAGGGAACAATAAGTGAGATTGATTTCATAGTGAGGCATCGTGTTTGAGGCGATATATGACTATGCCGCCTTCATAGAATATTTTATCAATTTTTGCCCTACCAAACATATCGATATTCCAGGACTGTGAATTAAGTATTTTGCACGGTTGTCTATCGCATAAAACATACATCGTGTCGGTTACTTCAGCGCTATTTCCATCTACAACAGACCCACCATAATACTCGATAAAGTACTGATACGAATCTCTCGATGTAAACTCCACAGGATAAGTTGCGAGATTTATACGCTTGCCCCTGGTCTGTCTAGCTATAAACTCTCCCACAATCTTTGGC
>CAZLSE010000121.1:2177-2741 GCA_964562055.1 uncultured Gammaproteobacteria bacterium | reverse complement strand
CATTGCAAGTTAGCAACCCCGCCTCCTCGTAATCAGCCCAAGGATACTCTTTATAAGTCTTTCCATCCTTCTTGTAATACATAGCCTCCTCCTTTTTTGGATTCGGGAGAGGTTTTCACCCAAACCCTGTTTTTTGAAAACCTTAATGATACTTGGCATAAATTAAGCAAATTAAATGTGGTCTTTGGACAGTGATGGGTGCACTCACCTCCTTTCGTTGAGAGGGTTGTGCATCGGGAGGCAAAAAAAAATCGCCCGCATCAGGGGCGATTGGGGTTTTGCTCGGCAGGTTCCGGAGACTGATTTTCAAAACATACGTTTTGCACATCGAGTGGCCTGAACCACTCAAGGCACCGTAGCGTCTCCTGCTCGGTTGCCGAATCCTTTCGGATTACTCCTGATGCTGGAGAATTATATACCATATAACATTCTGAAGTGCAAGAAAAAAATTTAAAATGCTCACCTTATCGATTGGCGCGAATTGACACAAATTGACAGCAACCCACCTTTTGCCCCAGGGGCATCCCAAATTTTTTTTTTCCGGTGAGAATCCTATAGGGTTCT
>CAZLSE010000121.1:0-2142 GCA_964562055.1 uncultured Gammaproteobacteria bacterium | reverse complement strand
GTGATCTGGTCACATATACCGGATGACTCCGACTTCTTCCGATGATGCCGCATTGACTTGATTAAAAACATCCATCCTTTGCCCAATCCTCCCAGACAAATCTGTCCAGGATATCCTTAACTGTGGATGGAAGCGGCCTGCTAATATCATTGGTAAACCAACAAATATGGAGGAAAGATAGATCGTTTTTAGGGTTTATTGGTACATGCAAATGGACATCAGCCACGAAAGTATATGCGAGTAAAACAGTCCAACCCCCATCCAAGATATACAAAGGCTCAAATGATGGGAATATATCGAGAATGGATGATCTAAGCCTGTTACGGATATCCGTACTACACTCAACCGGATCACCCATTAGTATTCCAAGATAGGTGTAGTAGATGTAGATCTGGTCCATTATAATCTCCCTCCCCGATTTTAGAAGGATTTTTTCAACTTCAGGAAAATGTGGTTGTATCATACCCTCAATCTCGTCTTTCACATAAATTTCTCAATCCCAAAAATCTCTTCTTATATTTAAAAACCAGTCTAAAGATTGAGAATGTAGATATTTAGCTCTGACCAGGAAATCCAGTAATATCGGTATTTTTATTTGCACACTATATTGAAAAGTTTTCCAGCTATGGTATTTGATGGAACATCCTGAACCCAACTTTGTTTAGTAATTCTTTTTGTTGATCCATCTTTACGGACCTGATTTCTCTTTAGAGTTAGAAAGGTTCTTTTCTTACAATAAAATTGCATGAATGCTTTCTCATATTTAAGTTCAGGGTGATTGTCTGGATATACTGCGAGAACTGTTACTTTTGCTGTAGGACCTGAGAATAAACCGGAATCTTTTATTATGCTGTTCGCATCATAATAGACGGTACTAAAATCTACGGAACTTATTCCTAAATAAAGCCAACTTTCATTGGCAGCATAGGTATTTTGTAAAAAAATCCCTATTAATACAATTACTGCAAGTAAGCGTACTAATTTCATAACCCCCTTTTGTAATAAGACTCGCTTGGAACTAACGTAAAGTCAAATAAATATCTATATTATATTTACGTTTAATTTCAAACTGAGCTACGCGTATTTGTTTTTCTGCATTGATGAGAGCCGAAAATGGATTCTTTATTGGATACCATTGTTCTTTGTACAAGATCCCCTCCAAGGCCGGTCTAATTCCGACTGCTGCCATTGCCATAGAATATAGGCAATAGCGCTCATCCTCTCTTAATTTAGTCATTGCACGTTCGATCCCACTTCGTGGATATCCACCTGCTTCCAATACCCAACATGCCGTTGATTCAACATATTTCTTGTCCTCTTCTGTTAACTGGCCAAAAGTGTACTTAGCGATTAACGCAGATTGTGCAGCCCCATATTTATCAGTACCGGTTAGCCAACCTAAAATACTCATAAGATTTATTTCCCTCCATGATGATCAATTTAGATCTGCATCGTTCCTCTATTAAAAGGTCATTAAATCAATCAAGTTTGGAATTTCATCCGATTTTTTAAATTTCCTTTCAACCATTCTACGAAGACCCGTTTTATTTTGGACATTGTCAATATTGTATTTTAAGCAATCGAGGATAAAATCCACAGTAAATTTATAAAGATTAGGTTGGGCATATTTATCTATTCCTCTTAACCCATCAATAAATTTGGACGCCGCTTCTAAATCGTTTACAATTTGCGTTTGGTTAGTCACAAATTTCATAAATAATTGCGATAAATCTCCCGATTCGCGTTTTATAGATTTAGGGATAAAAAATTCTCTCCTTGAATCACCCATAATTTCTAAAAAATTAGCACAATATTTGTAATAAACATTAGCAATTGTGTTGGCAAGTTCTTTTGGTAAATCATCAAGAGTTTCAAATTGATCCCTTATAAGATCTTCAGCCATTTTTAACGCTTCCATATTGGGCATAATTTCTCTCCTCGGTCTGGATTATATCCCCATTATCAATTTGGGATTGTAATACAAACCTTTTTCATAATTTAGGGAAGTGGATATTCCAGAAAGTACCCAACACCCCCCTGTGTTCCCAATAGTCAAACCGTAATACGGATCAGCAAAACCCATGCCAATGTAGGCGATACCGGGAGCGGCCCTAAAAGCGATAATTTGGGACAGGCAAGTTT
>CAZLSE010000120.1:0-2770 GCA_964562055.1 uncultured Gammaproteobacteria bacterium | reverse complement strand
AATAGATAAAATCTGTATCTCATTATAAAACTTTTGTCATATCGGATGGAAGTAATATTTTTGTTGGAGTAGTTGTTAATGCCTTTATATGCCGTTATTTAATTTGACGTGTAACGATTGAAATCAGCGGTGGCTGTAAGCCATCCGCTGGAATGATTTTAGTTGCAGTCATGATCATAATCGTCGAATGTTCATTTGCCTACATAGTTTCAGAACCTTTCCAAACTTCTGCTGGAATGGTTAGTTTATCTTTCTTGCCAACACCCGCAGGATTGTTGACCAAATGAATGGTTGGAGAGTTCGGAATGGATGCAACAACACACAAATAGAATGAACTCTTGTACTTATCTGCTGCGTCCGCTTCATTCCCTGTCAATTCTATGTCCTGCTCGACACTGACACCTTTGACCTCAACTTGGACAGGTACGCCATCGGGGGTTTCAGCTTGGATGTCAAAGCCAAAATTAAGTTTCTCAACGAGTTGGATGTTTTGAAATTTGGCTTTCAACTTATCGAGTGCAAAGTTGATGGCGAATTGCTCAACGCCATTGTTTGGATTTTCTCTGATGCCAGCCGCTTTGAAAAAATCACGCCACTTCTTCAGTTCATCATCGGTGCAATCGGCTGGTAAATAAGTGTTATCAATGAAGCTAATTCCAGGAACAAAGGCTTGATGCGTTTCCCAATTCCTAAGAGGTTTGAATTCAGAAGAGAGGAAGACTTCCTTGCTAGTTTTAATGTTGCCTGACTTTGTCCTGACCCAAAGCTCGATACCAGAGCCGAGCTCAGCCCCAAGGATTTCTTTACAGAGCTTGGTGAGAGGTAATAATTCGTCCAATGAAGGCGGAGGAGACTGTGACATAATTCTGGGGAGAACCACTTCTTTACAGATTACTTGAGCATTTAATAGCTGAACGCCAACGTAGCCGGTTAGGAAGCCTCTGAGTTTTTTTGCGTCTTCCTCTGGCGTGATAGAAAGAATAGCTGGATGAATTATCGGTTTAGAGCTTTGAAGGAGAGATGACAATTCATTGAGTGCCGGATTATCCGAGGTCAAGTCTGGAATGTAAACATCACCCCCCTTTTTTAAGTCTCCTTGTGCAGTCAAGACTATTTCGTATTTGTGGTAACCTAGGGTTCGGTATCGCTTCGTATAATAGAAATACTCTTCGTAAAGCGGATTGTCCTTCAACCACTGATAAAAAGTCGCAAACCACGCCCCGGCGGCATCCTGGTCTCTTGATTTGGTTTGAAGAAATTCCGAATTCTCGAGAAGATTCCAGCGGTTTACTTTTTCAAAAGGGTGATTTTTCTGTTCGATAGTTTTTGGATGGACCAACTTGAGGTTCTCTTTGCCGCCAAAGGCGGGGGCAATCTCTTCTGGTTCGAACAGTTGTAAGCGGACGAGATCATCAAAAGCCTTCTGTGACTCTGTGAGACGGACGACCTCAGAGATTTTTGTCCACTTGCCGTCAATGGCAAGAACAGAATCAGTTGATGCAATGTGTTTTTCGATAGGTTCAATAAGTTTGGGATAAAAGAGCTTGTCGAAAGATTCTAACCCTTTAGAGTGCGTGAACTCGAATGCCGGCAAATATTGATACTTCCATGTGTCGTGTGCCTTGAAAAAACCGATTGCCTCTAGAGACAGTTTTTCTATTTCTTCGAGAATCCAATGGTTCCATTTCGCTTCGTAGTTCAAAGCATCACGACCCGGTTGTACAAGGAAGTCGGCCTGAATTGGAAATTTTGCCCCACTTTTCGCCTCGCCAAGCGGGAGGAAAGAATACACCCCACCATACAATGCTCCAGCTTCGTCTGGTGCCAGATTACCGTTCTTATCGAGGGCAAAGCCAATTGCGATCTCCCGCTGGATGACGTTGGCTCGATATTCTTGAGTTAGCCTGTCTTCCCTGACCCAATCAGGGACATTAACATTGCGGCGGAAAAACTTGAATCGTCGTTCCTCACCATCACTTTTCAAAGTTGAAATACCTTCTTGATTTTCTCCAACATTTTCGAGTGTCCAATGTTCTCCCGAAACCTCATCTATGATTTCAATTCTTTTCAGCCAACGCAGGAACAAGTAAAGTTCAAGACGGATTTTCTTGATTTCATCAGCGATACGTGAAGCGTCACTTACTTCTCGGAATGGGATGACAAAAGTTGTCTTTGAAGTGTCAATGGGCTCAGAAGGCTCATCAATCCAGATTGGGATTACGTGCCAAGGGGTGGAACTAGGGTCGGTCCAATGAGTTCTGTCAAATTTGAACTGAAAGCCGTTAGAGTAAATTTCGGGCCTGTCAGTGATTTTGAGAACCGATTTAAAACCAATGCCGAGGTATCCGAGAAAACCACGCTCTGGTTTCTTTGACGATCGTATTCCTGATATTGCCTTCACATCATTTTCGTTGAACGGTCGACCGTTGTGCCAGATTTTCACTCGTTGGTGATTAAATCTAATTTCAAAGTTACCTGTTTCGGTTATATCTAAGCCTGAATCCTCTGCATTCTGGATAAGTTCGAGGATGAATCCAGAACTCCGTGTAAACACCACCTGGGAGATAAGCCGCAAAGCATTGACGTAGTCATCCCATATATGGGTCCCCCGGGCAGCCTCAATTTCCTTCCGGATATTATCAACTACCTCTTTGACATTGGTAATAGTATTGAGCGTTGTATCCATAAATTCCCTGATCGCGAATAACTGCAACTAATTATTGAACTGCAAGGTGTAATTTATAAAAATCCTACCCATTTAAATACCTTT
>CAZLSE010000119.1:1052-2808 GCA_964562055.1 uncultured Gammaproteobacteria bacterium | reverse complement strand
AACAGCATGAAAGGAATGACAGGCACCCTGTAACGACCACAAACCAACACAAGGATAAAAATGGAACTATAGACAGCAATAAAGGATAGGAGAAACGAGATGAAAAGAAACTGTCTCAGGTCGTCTTTAGTTAGCGTCGAATGTGTCAGTTTGACAAAAGAATTTCTAAGGACAATTACAAGGCCAGTTAAAAACAAAGCCATTACGAGGGGAAAGGAAGTGAGCCAACCCAGAGGAAAAAGATGTTGCCTGTCATATTCCATCACCTTATTTTCATCGATATCAACTGCGCCATAAAAAAGGGCGGCTTTGAGAGCCAGTCGCTTTAAAAACAAGGACGGATGGTTTCGGATAAAATTTGCGCTTTTTTGAAGTAAATCGTCCCTGAACCGCCAATAGGGAACTTGTTCTCCAAAATTTTCTCTATTGTAATTGTAGACCATTTTGGGCGCACTAAAAACGCCCATCACCTCACCATCTAAAAAACGCAAAAGTTCCGAATTATAATAGTTATACCCCTCAAAATCGGGGCTGTTCGCGAGATAAACACCTACTTCGCCTCCCCAAGAAATTGTGAAGAGTGAACGTGCTTTTTCACGGTTAGTTAAAGAAAAGGGCAGTATCATCAAACAGCATATAGTCCCCCAGACAAAAGCATACAGGAGCCCAAGGAGAATTTTACGGCGTGATACGACATAAACGACGAGAACCCACACTACGGGAAGGATTGAAACAACTAAAAACTCATTTCTGAAAAGAATGAGTACTCCCCATAAAAATGCTGCGAGTATCAGAAAGAAGACTTTGAAAGAATAGATCCAGTGCAATAAAAGAAAAGAGACGCTGAGCAAGAGAAAAATAACTAAGACCTGCTGATTTATCTCTGCTTCGTAATAGACAAAAGCCCAGTGCAGGGACATACCTAATCCAGCCAACAGTCCCGCAGATTTCCCGATTAACTTTCTGCCGATGAGATATGCTAGAAGGACATTGAATATGCCGACGCACATTTGCAGGAACTGGACAACATATATAGATTTGGCAATGAATCGATAAACAAAATATAGAAACAAGGGGTATGCGGGCGGATTAGGTGGTGGAAAATCGTGTATGAATGGGAAGTCTTTGCCGGAAGGGGGTGTCCAATCCTTTGTCAAGAGCGCCCTTGCCCAATAATCCTTGAATTCAGAATCGTGCTGCAGAAAATAAGTTGCGGGTTCCTGTAACACTGTGGTGAAATAGAGTAGCCGGACGGCCAAAGCCGCGAGAAGAGTGGATACCAGTAGGACCTGATGCCCTTTCAATTTTCGGCAAATAGGACGGTGTAGCATAGTGCTTGCTCTTGTCATAACGTGCATAGTATCGCCACTTAGAATGCATGGCCTATCAGGGCCAATAGACGCCGGAAACTGACTATCTCCCAAAAATTCCTGGACTTCAGCAGTTGCATTATTTTCCGAAAAGAACCGAAGTAATATTGAAGATAAAGCACCCGCCCGTGTATGAAACTGAGCGAAAATCCTGGCATCAGTCACCTTTTGTGTTCTTATGACGCTTGAAGGTACCAAATTGATACAAGTAATAAAATACGGCATGATCGAAAAAGATAGGAAGTACTTCAAGAGTCCGCCATAGTGATCTGCCTTGAGAACGCCAGATAAGTCTTAGATAAGTAAGAGGAGCGAGGCAGAAACGGCATATAGCCTTGGCAGAAAACATCAGACTCCATGTATATATCGAGTTCGGGGATTTGCGA
>CAZLSE010000119.1:0-1042 GCA_964562055.1 uncultured Gammaproteobacteria bacterium | reverse complement strand
GCACAAAAATGGCAGGCAAGAATGGGGTTATCTCTATGATTTCCGTTGTCTTGTCCTTGCTACGTTTTAAAATGTTTTTGTGTCGGGGATCCTCGATTGCTGCCGGTATTTCACGCAATACCCGCTCACGCAACTCTGTGCCATGAAAAAAAGTTAGTGAGAGTATTAGGAGGTAGTAAGGCTTGGGAGTACGCGTAAGCACATCGACAGTCGCCAACTTGTCTTCCAGAGACTCAAGAGGATTGTCAACAATCACGTCATAGTAAACTCCGACCGGGTATGCACTAATCAGTCTTGCCGCTTCTAAAAAACTCTCTGATTCGATATGGCGGTTGTAAACCTGTTCGCAGATGTGGTCACTTCCACTCTGCAAACCCATGTTGACCCATCCCAGTCCTGCATCAAACAATAGGTCCATTTTTTTTCTGGTAAAGTAACGCGGAGTGCCTTTTACGATAAATGGTATACCAACTCTTATTTTGTACTTCGCAGCAAATTCAGCCAGGTATTCAATGTTATTACCTACAAAGCAATCATCTGTAAAATCTACGTATTCAACCGTCGGCCCCTCCTTCAATGCACTTGCCAACTCCCCGAGTACATGCTCCACCGTACGCCGCCTTACAGGCCAGCGACCATAAAGTTTACGGTAAACGTTATTGCAGCAATAACTGCAATCATGCGGACAACCTCGGGACGTCAAGAGACGATATAGCGCCCCCCGGTACCGACGGTACCGGCGCAAATGCTGTGCATTCACCGCTTCTATGCGACGGGGCAACAACACATAACTATCAACAGGAATCTGACAGCCGATAGGCAATTCATCAAGGTTTTCAATCAGGGGATATAATGGGTTGCGTACGAATCTCCCTTCACGCCAATAGCACAAATTGTTGATGCTGTCCAACGAGTGCTGATTCTTTGCTTTATTCACCATATCCACCAGCGCTCGTTCACCCTCACCCGCACACACATAATCCGCGTGTTTGGCGCATAGTTCCGGCATTGTGGTAGGAAAGATCCCCCCCCATACGATCCG
>CAZLSE010000118.1:0-2809 GCA_964562055.1 uncultured Gammaproteobacteria bacterium | reverse complement strand
CTAAACGGCGCCATCCTGGGCTTGAAGAAGCGGCAGATAGACCGCAAGCTGGACGAGATCATCGATTTCAGCGGCATCGAGCACCACATCGACACGCCGGTCAAGCGCTACTCAAGCGGCATGTACGTGCGCCTAGCCTTCGCCGTGGCAGCGCACCTGGACAGCGACATACTCATAGCCGACGAAGTGCTGGCGGTGGGCGACATGGATTTCCAAAAAAAGGCGTTGGGGAAGATGCAAGATTTAAGCATGGGGCAAGGTCGAACTGTACTGTTTGTGAGTCATAACATGGACTCAATTAAGCAATTATGTTCATCTGGCATTGCATTAAGAAATGGTTGTATTTTTGAACATGATGATAATATATTCAATCTTATTCATAATTATATGTCTTTGGGTGCATATAAAAATAGTTCTTATATTTGGCAAAATGCCGACATTACTGATTATGCTAGGTTTATCCCAGTTAGATTGGAAGTCAATGGTTCTGTTGGAGTTCGGGATGTAATAAATGCAGATGAAGATAGCCTGCTATTATTAACATTTATCTTAAAAGAAGAGACTAAGAATATCTGTATAATTATCCAGGTATTTTCTTCATCAAACGAGTTGGTGTTTTCGTTGTCGCCGCATAATCATATTCTTAATTATTCTCCGGTTGTTGGAACTAATAAAGTGCAAGCAATATTACCTGCAGGATTATTTAATGAAGGAAGATACCGGTTTCAATTAAGATGTTCTATTTTTGGTGTTGAAATGCTTACAAATTCTGATACTAGTCCACAAATAAGTGTGAACTATATTAAGAAAAATAAAATTAGCCCCTTTCCAATAACTTATAATGGGGCTGTCGCTCCATCTATAAAATGGGAGGTTTGTCATGGTTAAACGAGTGTTAAAAGTAATGAGGAGAATTGCAAAAGTGATTTTAAGTAAAATTAATATATACGAATGTATATATATAAACAAAGATAAAAAGGCTAGTGGTAATAAAGATCTTGCTTATGTTCCTATGCTGGCTTTTGATAATACCGATAACTTTGGCGATTCATAGAATCATAATCCCGCTATTTAATCCACAGGTTAGATTTGTTGAATATTCTGAATGTAACATGATAGGAATAGGCAGTATATTGAACAATATTACTACTAGTGAGAGGAAAAAAAAGCGTTAGGACAAATTATTGATGTTTGGGGTAGTGGTTTTATAATAAAACCTGAAAAAAAACCAACTTTTATTAAAACACCAGTACTTCATGCTGTTAGGGGGTTGCTTACACTTGGTGAGTTCAAAGATAATGCTTCTATTGATTTAGATAATGTAGCGCTAGGAGACCCAGCTTTACTGTTGCCGCTTTTTTTCCCCCAACAAAAGAAAGATCTGTATGATGTTGGTGTTATCCTTCATTACGTCGATGTTGAGAGTGATTGCATTAAAAATATAAAGATTTCTTCTAAGGTAATTTTTATTGACATAAGGGCTGCACCCGATAAGATAATTGAAATGGTTTGTAGTTGTAGTTGCATACTATCATCTTCTTTGCATGGATTGATCGTTGCAGATGCTTATGGAATACCGAACCAAAGAATTATTCTTTCTGATATGATTATTGGAGGAGATTATAAGTTTGATGACTACAATTCAGTCTTCAATGATAAGCCGTTACCAGCTATCGATCTCAGGAAGGAGACTGTAGATGATAGTGCTATTGATAGAATTTTTAGACATGGGTTTAATAGAGGAAAACAGATTCTAAATATTCAGAATGTTCTTGTAAATAGCTTTCCAAAAAAATGGGCATTCGATCTTGATCTTTCATATATTCAAAATTTAAGACTCTGTCAGGCCATTTTAGAAATAGATAAAAATGTGTTAGTGCCACTAAGAGAGTATGAAAAATTTTTATATCTATCTGAGTATTTTGATTTTAACATTGGTTTTTATAATGATTGTTCAGAAATATATAAACGGGACATTTCATTTAATCATGAGAAAGCTTCTTTTATAATTGAAGGAAGAGAGCATCCTTTGGTTTTCCCAAAGGAGCTTATTAAATTATGTAAATCAAAATGGAATCATAAAAAAGGTGTAATATTTACTGGACTAAAGACTGATAAAAGACTTGCCGCACTAACTATGTGGTTGGAGTCTTCTGGGTGTATCACCGAGTTGAACAAAGTGAATGAGTTAATAATTGATGATATAAAAATTGTCTTTACTGATAAGGGGAGGCGATTTCCAGTAAAATCATTTGATAAGGATTATTACAATCAATTATGTGATGCGGAATTTTCTCTTTGCCCGGATGGCGATTTTATTTGGACGTATAGATTCTTTGAATCTATTATGTGTGGTGCAATTCCAATTGTTGAGAATGTGTGTGATCAATATTCTGGATTTAAATTTTATAAATTTGATAACCAGCGTCAAGATTTAGTTTATTACCCTGAATGGGCAAGTCATAATTTTGATATGTTAATAGATAGACATACCTTAACGGGAGGCGAAATAAGTAAATAAGAAGACGGAATCTTTCACAAAGTCTATTACAGCAGCTTCAGGTATTAAACTGAAATTGGCTATACTAATATTGCAAGTTGCCATGAATAGAGAGGTGTTTATAATGAAGTTGAAAAATTTAGTGTACTCCATAAGTCCTCGTGCTCTTATAACTGGTGGTGCAGGATTCTTGGGAAGTCATTTGTGCGATAGGTTGTTAAAAGAAGGATATGATGTTGTTTGCCTTGATAATTTTTGGGGCTGTCCTAGATAATGAAAATTGTCTAGGATGGCACCGTGAGAAAAAGC
>CAZLSE010000117.1:0-2835 GCA_964562055.1 uncultured Gammaproteobacteria bacterium | reverse complement strand
GCATAACCGCCCGGCACGAATGCCGGTTATCCCCCCGTGAGGGATGGGCAGGGTCAGCTGCCCTGGGTGTGTGTCCGATGAGGTCCGCTTTTTTGCCATTGCCGGGTCAATTTCCTTGGTTTAGGGTCAATTATGTGCGGCATATTTGTTGCCCGTCATGAGTTCGTTTATGCAAGAAATCTTTGTTTTGTCAACAAGTAATCTTTGTTCGTTTCAAAAGAAAACTTGTTGCCTGTGGATTTCACAAAGATATCTTTGTTTTTCAGTACAATGCGAAGATAACGAACCAGAAAGCCCAGTTCGTTATCTAGTTCGTTGAAGGAGCTTTTTGACCATGTCTAAAACGAACCAAGAATTCTTTGGCAGTCGCCTCGTCGAAATGCGCAAAAAACTTGGGATGACTCAAAGAGATTTGTCCGGATCAATAGGGGTGTCCGTCACCTCAATCCAGAACTACGAGAATGGACAGGTCCCAGGCGGGGATGTGCTTATCCGTTTGGCGCGCGTGCTGGCGTGCTCACCGGATTGGCTTGTGACCGGAGAAGGGGAGATGAAGCGCGGGCAGGCGGCCGCTACGCCAAATGTAGCCATTGCGACGCCGGATGTAGCGCCCAGGGTGGAGGCGAACATTTATAATGGAAGAGAGACGCTGATCTGCTCCGATTGTGAGATCACCATGGTCCCCATGGTCGAAGCCCGGCTTTCCGCAGGCAATGGCAGCTTCGAGACCAGCACCGACAGCGAACGGCGCTACGCCTTCCGGTCGGACTTCCTGCGCCGCAAGGGTCACGCCTCTGCAATGGTCCTCATGCGCGTCGCTGGCGACAGCATGGAGCCGGACATTAAAGACAACGACGTCGTACTCATCGACACGGCCAACACCACCCCGCGACCTGGGCGTCTTTTTGCCATAGCAGTAGAAGACTTGGTCTACCTCAAAAAGGTGGACGCCGAACCGGGAAAGCTCGTCCTGACCAGCGCCAACCCTGCGTATGCACCCCTAGAAATCGACGCCCGAGGCGACCTGACCAAAGGCATCCGCATCATAGGAAAGGCTGTCTGGGTGGGGAGAGAGTTGGATTGATATCTCACCATGTAAGACAAAATTTATAATGCATACTGTTTTTTTAATGCATTTCTATCAAAGCTGCGATATTGGAAAATTACTAAGTTCAATATTTTATTTTTAAATTTTACCATACGAAAATGCGATGCTTACTCCTCATAATATAAATTCTGAAAAATCGTATTCGCCAACAATTGAGACAAAAAGGATTATTGAAAAGCTCGCAAAAAATGTTTTAAATAATCCAGAAGTTGCTATTATTGAGCTTATTGCTAATGCATGGGATTCAGGTGCAACAAGAGTTGATATCGAATGGCCAACAAACGAAGATCCATCTTTTTCAATAACAGACAATGGATCTGGGATGACTGATCAAGAGTTTAAAGAACGATGGAGTGCTGTTGGGTATAATAGACTAGAACATCAACATATTAACATTCAAATATCAGATCCACAAACTGGAATCGCTTATACTCGACGCACTTTTGGAAAAAATGGCATTGGTAAATTTGCAGCATTCTGTTTTGCTGAAAAAATTAGAGTTACAACATCAAAAGATGGAAAACAAAACAACTATCTTCTGACGCGGAATATTGCAAATGGACTTTTTGATGTGGAGGTTGAAAAGGATGCCGAATATAATACCTCTGGGACATGTATTTATTCCATCGAAAGCAAACAAATCCGTTACCCTGAGTCTGAAATTTCTATATATATTGCCCAACGCTTTGTATTTGCCCCATTGTTTGAAATTTGTCTCAATAATGTAAAAATTACACTTGAAGCCATCCCTGAACGCTATCTCGACAAGATTCCCGTCAAGGTTGATGAAGACCATGAAATTACTGTAACAATAGTGCAAAAAGAAGAATCGGATACAACTATACGATGGTCAGGAGTGGCTTGGCTTGTACACGGGAGACGAGTTGGGGATTTCTCATGGAAAGACTTTGATGATAAAAAATTTATCGACGGAAGAACAGAATTAGCAAAGAAATACACAATAATTATTGAAGCTGATTGCCTTGAAGATATTGTCAATGAAGATTGGACTGAATTTAATAAAACTACATCTTTGTATAAAGATTCTGTTTCAAAAGTTTCTAATGTAATAAATGAATTTATCTTGCAAGCGACAAAAGTAAAGCGAGAAGAGAAAGCAAAAGTTATAAAAGACAATACAAAGAAAGACAGAGAAAATCTCGGAAACATTTCGAAAAATAAAATAGAAACATTTATCGACGAAGCCGTAACAAGTTGCCCTTCGATTAAAGAAGGAGATTTAGAAAGTTTGGTCAAGATCCTTTCTACCCTTGAGAAAACATCAGGAAAATATGGAATAATCGAAAAAATGGCTTCTTTCGACCCTCAAGATTGGGACAACTTAGATGCGATTATTTCTGACTGGACAGTTGCCGCTGCCAAGGAAGTTCTTGACGAAATTCAGGGCAGATTAATGATGTTGGACGAACTCAGACGGCGCACAGAAGACCATAACACGCTAGAGGTTCAAGATCTTCAGCCTATTATGGAAAAATGTTTATGGGTATTTGGCCCTGAGTTTGATAGCATTGAGTATACATCGAATATATCTATCGCACGTTGCTTTCAAAAATATATGGGGAAACGTGTTGACGTTAAAACATCTGGAAATAGACCCGACTTTACAATAATTCCTGATTCTTCAGTAGGATTCTACTCGACACCATCATACGGTGATGACCAAGTTGAAGACGGTATTTCAAAATTGATCATTTTGGAATTAAAAG
>CAZLSE010000116.1:0-2838 GCA_964562055.1 uncultured Gammaproteobacteria bacterium | reverse complement strand
CTGAAGATAAATTAAAATTCATTCCTCTCGCTGCGGATTTTATTTTCTCTCTTGATGATGGTCAAGAACGATATGTTCAGCAAGTTAAAAATCTTCTTAAAGCTTTTGCGATCTCTATACCCAACGAAAAAGCAATTGAGATAAGAGATGATGTTGCTTTCTTCCAAGCTGTAAAAGCTCGTATTGTTAAAATATCAGATGGTAGAAGAATAAGAAGCGATGAAGAAATTGAAACAGCAATAAAACAAATTATATCACAAGCAATCAGTTCCGATGAAGTAGTTGATGTCTTTGATGAAGCCGGAATTAAGAAACCAAACATAGACATTCTCGATGATATGTTTTTAGCTGAGATAAAAAATATGCCTCTTAGGAATTTAGCAGCCGAGCTTCTTAAAAGACTTCTAAAAGATGAAATCAAAAAACGTTCAAAATATAATCTTGTTCAAACCAAAAAGTTTTCGGAAATGTTGGAAGAAGCGATAAGCAAATATCATAGTGGAATGATTGATACTGTTGAATTCATTGAAAAGTTTTTAATCCCTCTCGCAAAAGAAATTAAAGAAGCAGATAAACGTGGTGAAGTTTTAGGATTAGATTTCCGTGAACTCGCTTTTTATGATGCTTTATCAACAAATGAAAGTGCAGTCGCAATTCTCGGTGATGATACGCTCAGAACAATAGCTCGTGAATTATTGGATAGTGTAAGAAAAAATGTAACTATTGATTGGACAATCAAAGAGAGTGTTCAAGCAAGTTTGCGTCGAAACATCCGTAGGATATTACGCAAATATGATTATCCTCCTGACCTACAAGAAAAAGCTGTTGAGTTTGTGCTAAACCAAGCCAAATTGTTGGCTGATAACTTGATAAAAGAAAGCACTGCTAGCAATTAATCAGTAAAGAAATCCACCTTTTTAGATAAGCTTCAGTAAAGCCGTATATATAATTCATTACAATCAAATAACTTACCTTTTCTAAAAATCTTCTCAATTCTCATCAAAAAACCTTCATCTCAGTAAAGCAATTAGGAAATGAATGGCTTTATTAAGTTAACTTTTTTTTACAATAATTTTGTCCAGTTTATTAACTAAAAAACTGGACATTATCTTATACTTGCCCATTCTTTAACATATTATTAGTATATTTATCCTATGAAAATCACAGAATATATAATCAATTCCATAGACCGGCTGCCCAAAGGTTATGTTTTCACCTATGCCGATTTTATAGTCAAGGTGAAAAACAGAGAAGCTATTATTAAAGCCCTCAATCGTTTGGCAGCATCCGGGAAAATAGCTAAGCTTTCCAAGGGCAAATTCTATAAACCCGAGGATTCCGCCTTTGGTAAATTACAGCCAAATCGTTATCAGCTTGTAAAAGACTTGTTAGAGGAAGATGGAAAAATTATTGGTTATCTAACTGGTTACAGCATTTATAATCAATTGGGCTTATCTACACAAATAAGCAGTATAATTCAAATCGGTAGAAATACGGTACGTCCGGGATTTAGAAGAGGGGTGTATAAAATCTCATTTGTCTTGCAAAAAAACATTATAACAAAAGATAACATTCCTTTGCTGCAAATCCTGGATTCAATCCGTTACATAAAAAAAATCCCCGATACTTCAATAAGTTCTGCCTGTAAAAGGTTGAAAGAAATAATAAAAGATTTGCCTAAGGAGAATAAAATCATATTAGTGCGTCTTGCATTAAAATATCCGCCTGCAGCTAGATCATTGCTCGGTGCCATTT
The DNA here is from genome assembly GCA_964562055.1 of uncultured Gammaproteobacteria bacterium. Taxonomy (GTDB): domain Bacteria; phylum Patescibacteriota; class Microgenomatia; order UBA1406; family GWC2-37-13; genus JAKBEU01. Next base: position 1,083 of record CAZLSE010000116.1, on the reverse strand, counting down.
TAGACGGATTGTTAAAGAGTTCTTTGACAGAACCTCTATTGAAATCCTTAAATCCTATTACAATTTATAAATTGCCTGGTGCAGCAAAAGTTCTTTCATCTTTAGATAAATGGAGTATTAAATGATACTACACACTGCCGTATAAAAAATTTTTTGTGATGCAATCAGAGCAGCTTCAGAACATTTAAAAATAAACCAAGTGTTTATAGAAAAAGATTACTGGATAACTCTTGTCTTAAACAGATTATCTAAAACTAAATACGTAAATGAAACTGTATTCAAAGGTGGTACATCACTTTCAAAAGGTTTTGGATTGATTAAACGCTTCTCAGAAGATGTTGATATTGCAATAATTAATGCTGCGGATAAAACCGGTAATGTAGTCAAGAATATTATTCGAACAGTTGAGAAAGAAATAACTGAAGAACTTACTGAAGTAGATCTTGAAGGAATAACCAGCAAAGGTTCAAGGTTTCGCAAGTCTGTTTTTGAATATCCAGCCATCGACACAAAGTATAAAAACAATCGTTTAATAGTTGAGATAAACTCCTTTGCAAATCCATTTCCTTATCAGCAATGCACAATAAAAAGTTTTATTTATGATTTTCTTAATGAGACAAAAAATTCTGGAAATCCATCCCTTCGGGAAAAATACATCGAAGAATATGCCTTGCATCCTTTTACTATCAACGTGTTGAAAAAAGAACAAACCTTACTTGAAAAATTAGTTTCATTGATAAGATTCTCATTTGATAAGGATTCTGTTCAGAGCATTTCAACAAAAATCAGACACTTTTATGATTTGTATTATTTGATGAACGATTCTGAGTGTATTGAATTTACTAAGTCAGCAGACTTCAAAAAGAGATTTCACGAAATATTTGAACACGACAAAAAATTATTTGATGATCCTGAAAACTGGCAATTAAAACAATTAACCGATTCATCGCTCATAACTGATTTTACAAACATTTGGCAAAAAATAAAAGATACATATAAAACTGAACTTTCAGCACTTGCATTCAGCGAAATACCTGATGAAAAAGAAGTATCAAAAAGTTTTGAGGGATTACTTAAAATGAT
>CAZLSE010000115.1:0-2857 GCA_964562055.1 uncultured Gammaproteobacteria bacterium | reverse complement strand
AGCCTTGAGTTGTTAGTATCTCAAGGCAGAATTTTTCGATGTCGGATTCGTAAATATGTGTCATAGTCTTAGTTTATAATTACATTGCGCTTATGCCGTGCAACGCAGACTCCATTCTTAATAGCGTAGCATTCAACATAGTGAGTTCCTGTATAAGCGGTGGATTCAGGGTGATTTCTTGTTCGATGATCGTTAATCTCACCGCGCGGCTGTTCGCACATATCATGATTTTTTACCTTCCACTTACACAAAGGCGCACCCGTAGTATCCTTTTTCAATTGAAAATATATTTTTAATCCAGTAGGAGCCTTATCTTGATTATCGCTCAGCCAATAGTCACCTCTGAATCCATCTTTCTTTTCTACCCTACCATCAACAACAAACTCATACTGATCATCGATAAAGGTAGGAATTTCAAGATCATAAAGAAACTGTTCAGTGTCGCTTTTTCTTTGATAAAAGCCACCAAGTAAAAGAATAGGCATTGGTGATGCTTCTGTGTGCTTTTCTAACTTATTCATAAAGAAATCACGAGCTTCAAGCACTTTTTGCTTCTGGGCAGTCGTTAGTTTATCAATGTAGTCATCAATGAACTTTGAATAATTAGCCCTATCACGTACTTGTGGTTGTGAGATAATCTGTTCAAGATTACAAAAGAATTTGAATATTGCCCCAAAGAGATCAAGACTACTATCTTGCTGAAAATATTGGGTGATAACCTGTTCGATATGAAAAGACTTCAGCTTGAAATTATCATCGATCGTTTTGCATCCATGCTTCCAAGCTTTAATGAATTTCACAGCTTTTCGGAAATCTTCATTTCTTGAATTCAATTCTTGTGCGATCTTGATATAGCCTCTCGGATCAGTCTTTATCCATTCGATCGTAAGATGCTCTCGAAGGTGCTGCTCGTACATTGATTTACGTTTGGAATATCCGACATTTAGAATTTCAGGAACCCAATATGTGTCGTCGCCAAATTCATTTTTTGTACCTGCGGTATAGGCTGGCACGATATCAACTGCAAATACTTCCTGCCCAGCAGAAGTAAAGCTCATCGTTACAGAGTGTGTTTGCAGTGCTGTATTTACGCTATAGCTAGTCGGATTAACAAAATCCTTATCAATAGTTCTCTTTAAATCGCTGAGTATATTCGTCGGGTTAACCCCGCGCGGGTCATATTGACCTGCAAAATACAAAATATCCAAATCATGCATTGGTGTATGCGCGGTAAACCTTGGGTAAGAACCAATTTGAATACAATTATTAACGCCAAGCACCTTTTGCAATGCAGAATAAAGTGCAGTAACAAAATCTTTCTCCCTTTGGGTAGGGGAAAGTTTTTCTTTTGAATGCTGGCGAAATTTTGTATTAAAATCAGTTCTTTTCATAACTCGTGGTAATCAATGATGAAACAATATCGTTCAATAATCGACCTCGCATATTAACCAATATCGCATTTCGATGTTGATTTAATTTGGTGGTATCGCTTTTTTCTAAGAAACCTTCGTCTTGAGGTGCATAAACAATTAACGCGGTAGCGTCTTTTTTTACGTTTAAGATATCATCAAAATGATCCTTGGCACTTTTCCAATGAACCAAGAACAAAGAATAACCTTCAGCCTTTTTACAATCTTGTTTTGCAATCTGGCAGACATTTGATTCTTGAAATAATCCTGAGTCAATCAACATTGCTTTGAGTGAATTGTAATCATCTCCGCTGGCAAAAATTGCGATCTTTCTGGAGGCCAACCCTTTTCCAAGCCTCAGCAGTGCAAGTGAAATGCCCGTTGCCCATCGATATATAGTTATTATTGTTGAAACAACGACAATAATTGTCGCGCCATAACCAATGTAATCAAGAAATTGTTTGATTGAATCGAGCATATAAATTAAATGTTAGATTTATTTTCTCTCATATGAGTCAGGTTGGAGCCAGCTTTTCTATTACAGATCATTCGTGCTCTAATCGTCGCAAAGAGCATTTCCATTTCAAGTAATACAGATTCTAATTTGGGTAGAGCAATCCTATAGCGATATACACGTTCCTTATCAGTATGGGGAATAGCAGATCCTGTTGTATGTGCCTTAATATCGGATTCCAAACGTTTTAAGTAAAAATACAGTATGGATTTTATGCTTTTCTTGCAGTCTAATAATGAAAGAGTCGACCCTATGGCTCCTGAAAATCCAAATTCAACTCGACCAGAACTGGCACCATCCATAACCATTATCAAATCTTCATCTAAGCATGCCACCATGTTATCTGGCTTTGTATAGAATTCCTTTCCACCATCGAGCACATCAATCAAAATTTGGGCGATACTGTTAACTTCTTTTTTTTCTGTTGTGAGTTCGGGTTTTTTTCCTTTCACAAATGTGAATAAATCCCTTAGCTCTAACGCTTCCCATTCATTAGGAATATCGCCCATATCACTCACAATCATCTGCCCACCATTTTTTTTGTAAGGTTGTCCGTCGCTATTCGGGAAATTAAATTCTATAAACCATTCGTGGAATATTTTTTGTGCTAGTTCTGCTAGAACTTCATTTGAAGAAAAACGAAGATTATCCCAACGATAATTCGGAAAACACTTTTTTAAATCTTCTGCCAATTTATGATCTAAGAATTCTTCCTCGTGAGTTTGTTTTTGGAGAAAATTGTTAAATACCTGAAGATGATCATCGAATGAAATGCCATCTGATTCTGAATCAGAAATTCCAACATATCTACTTGGAGATAAAACAAAGTCTTGTTTTTTGACATCATCAAAGCTCGCTGATTTGCAAAAACCCTTAATGTCTTCATATCTTCCACCATTTTTTCTCCATTCATGGTAAGTGTTTGCAATTCTTG
>CAZLSE010000114.1:345-2878 GCA_964562055.1 uncultured Gammaproteobacteria bacterium | reverse complement strand
ATAATCTATGCTTAGACAAATCAATTTGAGAAAATACCTTATCATAAAGCTCAACCTTATCTAAAATCCTATCGGCTGTTTTCTTGCGCTCCAATTCAACTATAAAATCATAATCTTTGCCGTCTTTTTTCATTCTGATTATGATGTCTGGTTTTATGTGGGTATGTGTCTTATTGAAATAAGGGAGTTTTTTTTCATACTCAAAAGTAATATCATAGCTCTTAAAGTTCCTACTGAACGATAAAGCAATGTCATTGACATTTGATTGGTGGATTATATCCTTAGGATTTTTATCGCTTTTATTGATGTAATCTTCACTTCTTCCAATATATGAAACACCTTTAAGAGTTATTCGGTAAAATGTCTCTCGCCATTTTGATTTTCCGGGAAGGTAAGGATCAATTTTTTTTATAAATCCTTGCTCTAGCAGATTCTTTATATGATTATTGATTCCACACATTGAGCCTTTAAAGGTTTCTGCATCCTGAGAATATAGATTGATTTTTGTTCCGACTCCTCCGACATCAAGAAGTTCGTTTAATATTTGTTTGCTCATTTATTTTTATTTACTCCCCTACATTAAGCTGATTGAGATAAGGCTGACAATTTCAGTCAGCACGATTTGCTTAGTCCGTTAACAGACTAAAGCTACCCACAGTTTTATCGTGTCTAGGACTTGGGTAGTCACCTAGATTCACGTGTCTTATTCCACCACTCATCCCAACCAACTTAATGTAAAGGAATTATTTTAAACTTTTTTTATAATTAGCAAAACACTTCTTCAACATTTTAGACATCCATATAGCCTCTGTCTTAGTGCCTCCATATTCAAGAGTAAAGAATTGAGTAAAGGATTGATTTTCAAAACTAAACTCTACTTTCCATTGTCCGTCTTTTTTCACCACTTCTATGTTCATATTTATTTAATTAACTTAATGTAATTAACTACCAACAGGATTGATGTGGCAGACATTATTCAGGGGTCGATTCAAGAATAGATACTCACATCAATCCTTGTGGCAGTCAACTAAGACTGCTTTATCCTTTATTTTCTTCGCATTCTTTTTCAAAATCTTCAAGAATAGTTAAAACAAAATTATAATCACTTTTTTTAACCTCAGCTCCTTGATGAAGAAAATGGTTTACTATTTTATCAGCTAAATCTTCTTTCATAGTTTTATTATTTACTGCTACTTAGAATGTAGCTTATATCTTAATTTTTAGATACCTCTCTGAATTTATAGTATCTAACATTACCTGCTCTGGAGTTTTATTCTCTACTGCCATACTGAAAATAACAGGGGAAAATCCAGATACAAGAGATACGCCTTGTTCATCCTTTTGGACCGGCAAATTAGAGCCACTGGCATTAACATTCCAAAACACTACATTAGGGATTTTATAACCACTTGATTCGTATTTATCCTTAATAACCTCAAAATTTGTATCATCTCTAACACAATCATCAAACTCCATATCAGAAATAATATAGATTGTTTCAGGTAGCTGTTCTGCAGGGGTGTTGTTCTTTACTGCTGTTTCAAGTATTAAATCAAAAACTGCTTGTAAATTAGTATTCATTTCCCAATCAGCTCTCTCAATACTATTCATCTTTGACTTAAGATCATTACCTACAACTCTCTGTAATTTAGGTCTCCCTGAAAAAGTAATGAAGTGGTCTTTAAATTGACCGATATTACGTTCAGCAAAATATAGAGCTAAGGAAACTGACACAGACATCGGGTCGCCACACATTGAACCAGAAACATCTGCTACAACTAAAGCATTCTTTCCCTTGGTGTAATTAGGTAACTGATTCCAAAGAGCCTCTAGGGTTTGAGAATAATCACTTTTCACTGACTTATAAATCTGATATGGGTATAGAGTGGAAGCATTAATCTTGATTTCACCTTTTACAGCTTTACCAATAAAATCTTGGTATCTTGCCTCGTCATGCTTTTTAAAAGCGTTCTTATAAATCCTGCTGGCTTGGCTTGGAACTTTTGAATAATCAATTTCAGCCCATTTCCTAGCTGACATTTTTTCCTCAACAGTTTTTATTAGCTTTCTTAAATTTCTGACAATCCTACGATATGAAACAAAATCAAGTCCAAGTTTAGTAGCCATAAATTTTGCTTTTTCTCTAGTATTGGCACTTGATGCGTTAATAGTAGGTAACCACTTGCCTAATAATGATACGCTTTCGCCTTTCTTGTCGTCATTTATTTGATTCTTGATCAGCTCGAAACATTTCTCATTTTCAAAAAATAAATCATCCCAACGACCATATTCAGGAACATAGCCGATAACTTTCTCAAAAATCTCCTGATATTCCTCGCCTAACCATTGTAAGCAAGTCCTAAAAAGTGTTCTCTCACCTTGACCACCCCGGACATCACGAAGATAAAAAAGAATGCGTATTGCAAGTTCTCGGTCTTCTGCAAACGCCTTTTTGAATAAGTCTAATGCCTTTTCGACATTATTTCTCATGGCTCCTGCTTGAGCGTAAAAGTCGAGCAAATTAGAACCTGAC
>CAZLSE010000114.1:0-335 GCA_964562055.1 uncultured Gammaproteobacteria bacterium | reverse complement strand
AGTCTTAGCTCCGTTTTGCGTTACTCCATAAGAAGACTCTTTATAAAGAGCATTTACGAATGGTGTTTGAGATGAGGTTTTCCTCTCTGCTTTGATTTGGTTGATGTTTTTCATATTTTATCAAGACACATTTTTGCATTACCGAGCAAATAATTGCTGTTAGTGTCTTTTAGTTATTAATACAAGACCATTTATAACTTGATTCTTATGTAAAAGAAATGTAAGTTAAAATTGCTGTAATGGTCTAAAGTGGAGGAGATAGGAATTGAACCTACATTACAGGCACCAAAAGCAAATATTGCTGTTAGTATCTGTTAAGATACATTTTACTGTGT
>CAZLSE010000113.1:0-2879 GCA_964562055.1 uncultured Gammaproteobacteria bacterium | reverse complement strand
AATTTCGCAAAAAAAGAAGTAGGTTTTATTTACCTACCCCCGTGTATAGTGGATTATTAACAACCAAAGCGGTATCTCTATTAATCAATACTATGCTTTTAATCTTTTTAATATCAAATTTAGGAAACCCATTATCATAGACGTTGTTATTGAAGTTATATTTAAAATCATATACTGTTGTCCTATCGTCTTTAGGTCTTACCGACACACGATATCTCATTATTTTATCATTTTCCAATAGTACCATTCTGACACCGAATGATGCTGTCAAAGGTAATTCTTGAGTTACAATTACACTATCCTTTGTAAACTTAATGTCATGTACAGTAATATGATTTATTTTAAATGACTTGGTTTTAAATTCATTATCATTTACAAAGGTTACTGTACCTTCTTGTCCTGTAACATTACCCCAAGGTTTCCCGGCAATGGGTTCCCCCTGGCCAGTCAAATCAACAACTGGCACACTTGGTAAATTCCCTTTTGGCCCGATCAACACCGCTCGCTTAGTATTATCCCAACCGACTTCATAACCAAAAGCCTCGGCTACGAACCGGGCCGGTAAATAAATCCGACCGTTTCGATTGACCGGGGTAACGTCCATTATCCGGGACTGACCGTTAAGCTGATATTGCTTGCTCCCCATAGTCAGCTTAACAGTAGTGTCTCCCAAGGTGAGGGAGGCATTAGGATCTTGCCACTTGATGCCCTCACCATCAACGCCCAGGGCGTTACCGAGATAACGCACCGGCACATATGTCCGTCCGCTTTCCACGAACGTGGTGGCATCCATTTGTTTTACCTGACCGTCAGTGCTGTAGGAGTTTTGGCCAACAATAAAGTAGGCTTTATGATTCGCATTGCTGGCCATGGCACCGGTGGCCATGAACAAAGTCAGACAGCCGATAAGAATACCCGCTAAAATTTTCTTCATAAATTTCAAACCCCCTTATCCTAAGTCACAAAATCAATATTCTTTAGCAAATCCCCAGGAGAATATACTTTTAGTTTCAGTGATGAAAAATCTGCCTCAAGGAAATGTTTATCCAAGCTAACCAGGTAGTCTACTTGGTTGTTCATTGCTGCTGCTAAAATATCTGCATCCTTTTTATTTATCAGCCTTTCCGCTTTTTTTATTAGCTCATCTGTAGGATCTGCTAACTCAAAGGATAAGACTTTAAACAAACTATGATAGTGGGGCAAACAGCGTGGGAGCTTCTTTTCAATATTACGAATAACCTCTGTCACAACTTTTTCGGAAATAACTGGAACTATTAGGCCCATTTCGCATAGAGACAGAAGCATATTGGAAGCCCCTTCGGGCGAGGCTAAGCCAGCTATCAATACACTACTATCAAAAAAGACTTTGCTCTTCTTTAATGTACTCATGTTTTCCCTCTCGTAGGTCTGCTAATAACTCGTTGAGATCTACCTTATATTCACCCATACCTTCATTAACCCTTTGGGCAAGTTCTTTAACTACACTTTTTTCAGGGGTTGCTATAATGACTTTACCAAAATGATAGACTTCCAAAACCGTATCTTCTTCAATGCCAATTTTATCTCTGTATTCTGCAGGAATAGTAAACTGCCCCTTCCCCCTCACCCTTACCTTTTTGGGCCTAAACAAAGAGTTGGCAATAATTTTTCCTTCCATAACACACCTCCGAAAGTAAGAAAGCAGTAATTTCTTACTTTCTATAGTACCATGTTTGCCCGGAAAAATCAATATAAATTTTCAGATAAACAAGCCCTTGACCACCTGGCTCCGGGCGGTGGTTGGCAGTTAGGCCGGGAAAGGGTTAATCTGGCCTCTTGGCCACTCTTCCTCCTTCACCCCCTTAACTACCAAAAACCCCTGGTTTGGGCCGAGTCAAGGGCGGGCGACTGCCCGTTCATCGAAGCGAAGCGAAGACCCTTGAACCGGACTAAGCCAGGGGTAAGCTTTTACCAGGGGGTGAGCTTACTGGCCCGGTTTACCCTGTTCTGGTGCTTCCCAGTGTACTACAACAGCCTTATTTTGCTCATCTACTAACAAGTCAACATTCATGTCCTTTTTAAGATACTGAGTTAAATCAATAACCGTCCCGTTATTTATCAATGAATTGCCCATTTGTATGTTTGTCTCGGGAGTTATAGAAACAGTAATAGCTTTACCTTCAACGTCCTTAATCCCCGATTCTTTTACCTCTACCGTTAGCTCGGATGGCTTCACTTCTGCAATCTTGCCCTTTCGCACCATTTTATTTAGAGCCTCCTGCTGTTTGTTAGCCTGGACCATAGCAATCTTTTGGGGCTTGGTAATGTAGTAATAGTGGTCGGCATAAAAACCAATAATACCACCTATTAAAAAACACCCTATTAAAGTTGAAATAAAAACACCCTTCTTAATCTGCATACTAAATTCCTCCATTTATTCGATTTCATTCTTAAATATCGCGTAACCGCGAATTGTTATATATTTATCCCATAAAGATGCATCCGGGTTTAAAAGTTTTGGAGCACCAGGAACAATGGTAGGCACATGATAATAAACAAAGACCTCACTGTTAACACCATTGTCATTTATTAGAACATCTGGGACACTGGGGTTAGCATTATCAGCATCAAAAGTAGAATGAATTGTACTACTCCCTTCCCCATGAGCTTGCCCTACATACAATTGTTGTGACACCGTGTCCACAACCATTTGCTTTGCCCTATTAAAATCATGATGAATGCCCATTTCCCTTGCCCCTTCCCTAGCAGCCGTGGTAATAACATTCTGCGCCCTACTTACCATGCCATACTGTATTACACAAAAAGTTAGTCCCAAATAGAAAATTAGCCATATGACATTATCAAAAAAGCCAAACTTCTTGTTTTTTCTCATAAATAAA
>CAZLSE010000112.1:0-2925 GCA_964562055.1 uncultured Gammaproteobacteria bacterium | reverse complement strand
CACTCACTTTTATCCACTAAACCACTCACTTTTATCCACTAAACCACTCACTTTTGATTTTCTTTTTTGAGTTAGAAAGGGGATGTTTTATAACAGTTGCGATGTTGTTAGTGATATTGCTTTTATTGCTTAGTATTTTCAGAGCTATAAGTTCTTTGATTGCGGTTTTGATTCTATCTTTTTTCTTGAAGTTTGGTATGTTTTCATTGATGTTTAGTGCGTTTGAGAGTGTGAGATAGTGTCCTTTCCAGTCTTTTTCTTGAGATATGACGAATCGATATAATGATTTACCGATGTTTGATTTGATTGAGAGTCTTTTTTTGATGTCAAATATTGAGAAATTTCCTTTTCGGTAGAGGTTGTAAAAAAAAGGATTGATGATAAAAGTATGTTTGTTTTTTTCTTTATCATCATGCACGAGTATCATGATGTTGGTAATAGTTCGGTAAGCGATTTCTTTTTGATCGTTGGTTGGTGAATTTTTGAATATTTGGAGTTCAAGGATAGAGCTCATAAAAAGTTCACATGTATTGAGAACGAAATCATAACTTGTCTTGCAGCGGGTAAGCCCAGCAAGTTTTATAATCGGAGCAATGGGGCCCTTATACATAAAGGTTTCCATATTGCCTACTTTGGTGAGGGTTCTTTTTCCCGGATCATCGAGTAGCGAGAGGATAGCAAGTAAGATGTCTTCTTCGTATGTGGTGAGTTTGAACCCTGAGTAAATAAGTTTACCCCAAGCGTTGTCAACTATGGCTTTCTTTTTGAGGTAAATTCTTTTTTTTATCTCTTTCTTCTCCAATGGGAAGAATGGAGATACACGGCATATTTCGTTAGGGATAGCTGCTGATGGGGGCCATAACTCTTTTTTTTTCTTTGTTTTGATAGGTGTTTCAGACTTTGATTTGTCTAAGCATCGTTTGATTATGTCTTTAGTTTCTTTGTGTAAAGGAAGCTCTTCAATTTTTTTCAAGGTGTATTTTTTACTCCTTTTATTCTCTTTAGTTCTTTCTCTATGAGCGATTTGATTATATCGCTTTTTGAGTGTTTTTGCTCATTGGATAATTTGTTGTTGTAGATATTGTGTAGTTTGTTGAGGTCTTCTACGTTTTTTTTGTAAAAGTAAAAGCTGACTATTTTTCCGTATCCTTTTTTGGTTTTGAGGGAGGTTTTGACAGTTTGTGGCTTTTCTTTTTCTTTTTGTGGAATAAGGTTGTTTAATGCTTCTTCTATAGCTGTTTTTTTCATGCCTTTACTCGAGTGAATTAATTATTTCGTATGTAAGGTTTTTGTATTCTTCGTATGCTCTTGACTTTGTTATTGCGCCTTTTTGTAGGTGTTGCTCTTTTATTCTTACGTCGGAGTGGATTGTAGTTTTAAGCATATATTTTGGGTAGCGGTTGTTAATGGTGTTAAGGATTGTTTTTTGTATGTTGAGTTTTCTGTTGTGCATTGTAGCAAATATTTTGTATTTGAGGTTGGGGTTTGTGTTGTCTTGGACTTCTTCGATGACTTGTATTATGTCGTTGATGGCTTTAAGACTATGGGGTTCTGTTTGGCAGGCTATGAGGCAGTAGTCTGATGCAGTAAGTGCATTGATGAGTCGAAGGTCGAGGGATGGCGGGCAGTCTATCAAGGTAAATTCATACATGCTAAATAAAGGCTCTCTTAGAAGGTATTTTTTTAGGTAGTTATCGCTTCTTATGGAGCTGGAAAGAAGTCTGTCAAGTCCTGCTGTTCTAATGTCGCTTGGTATTAAATCAAGAGTGGGTGGAGATTTTATGTTAATGACAGCTTTTGAAAGAGGGTCGTTGTTCTTGAAACATGAGAAAGCAGTTGTTTCAAAATTTATATTGAATAAGTCTGTTAAATTTGATTGGTCGAAATCAATAAGAAGGGTATTGAATCTTTCTGAAAGTATTTTACCGATAAAGAATGTAGAGGTTGTTTTTCCTACCCCACCCTTTTGATTTGCTATGGAAATTGTCATAATTTCTCCATAGATTTCTATTTAGAATTATAATAGAAATCTAAATAGAATGTTATTTATAAATATAATAGAAATCTAAATAGACTTCTATTTAGAATTATAATAGAAATCTAAATAGACTTCTATTTAGAATATTTAATAGAGCTATAAGTAATATTTTATTTATAGCTCTATTGGTAGTTTAGAACATACAGAACTGCACTTGTTTGTTTTTCAAGGTGTCAAGGCTTCCTTGTGAGATGGAAAGCCTTGAAGCTTTTTTCCTCTTCCCTTCTATCACAGTAACTGTAATCATTACATTGTCGGTAATTGAAGTGTTAGCGAGAGGCATTTGGGCTTTTGTTATTTTCTTGTAGCTCTGTTCAGAAAAGATAGTTTCTTTGTTGTTGATTCCAAGCGAGGATTCAATCTCTTTTTTCCTCATATTTGCCCATGCTATTTCAGCTCCTGAGTAGTTATTTCGGTTGACAAGGGCTTTAGCCATTTCTTCAATTATAGAGATGTTTTCTGAGTTGTATTGGGCTAATCCTTCGGGGAGGTCACCTTCCACAAGCAAGGCTATTTCCATTTTCTTTGCTATTAGAGATATGGCTGTTTCTTGCATGGTTCCCTGGTAACAGAAGTAATAGACGTTCACAGGTTGTGTTTGACCGATGCGCCAAGAGCGCCTTGCAGCTTGTCTTAAAGTAAAGATGTTATAGCCGATTTCGTAGAATATGATTGTTGGGAATTGAATGAGATCGAGACCTACTTTTACGAGTTCTGGATTACATAAAAGAACATCGAATTCAGAAGCATGTTTGTCTATCCAATCCTCTCTTTTTTTGGGTTCTATGGTTTCGTATAGAATCCCGACTTTAATTTTTTCTTTTTCGAGAACGGATTTGATTCTATGTCTGATATCTCTATTTCCTGTGAAAGTGATGTAAACGAGG
>CAZLSE010000111.1:0-3040 GCA_964562055.1 uncultured Gammaproteobacteria bacterium | reverse complement strand
AGAGGGGCCGGGCGACAATAAGACTAAAACAAACAAATCAGTAAAATGATGTGCGATATTTGCCTATACGTTTGTTATAACGTTATAACGGGATAGCCGCTGAGGGGCGGTTGTTTTACGAGCAGTTGGTAGGCCTCGACCCTGCTGCCGGGGATTCCGGCAGCAGGGCAGTTTTAAGGAATAGAAAGAGTTGGTTATTTAATATAGAGGGGTGAAGGCCATGAAAAAAGTTGGTGTTTTTACTGCTTTGTTCTTTGCTGTTCTTTTTGTTCTGTCATGCGGGAAGAAAATAGAGAACGGGCCGGTGAGCGTAGGCCTGATACCGCTTACAGCCACGCCTACGCATACTCCGGAGGTGAATTTTACGGCATATATTCACCAGGAAGGGACTCCTGCTGTAGATGTGGAAGTTCAGATGCTGAACGCCACGCTCGGGCTTACAGCCACGGCAAAGACAGGAGCTGACGGCAGGGCCGGATTTGAACTGCATGAATACGGCAGCTGGGTGCTGAATGTGGGGAGCTTCAACGGTTTTAAGGCGCAGAGTTTCCCCGTGGACCCGTTTTCAAATACGATATACGCTGTCAATTACGGCATACCATCGCTGGAATTGCAGCTGGTGAGCGGGAGCGAGAATATACCTGTAGAAGGTATGAAACTTGTATATAAAGCTGTATATCACACGAAATTTGAGAGAGAAATGAAGGTCGATTTCACCGAGAGTATTGGTTTAATCCCCAAAGTAAGTTATCCAAGTATTGTTTTAAGAGAAGGCGATTTCGTAACTTGTGAAATAGAAATTCCAGAAAGCTTTGAAAAATATACTGAAAAAGGTTTTTGGCAAAATACGAATCTTGAAGACGACAGATATATCAGATTTAAAGCTGTTTGTAAAAATGGGCTGATAGAAGGACCGGAATCAAATGAAAGGATCATAATTAAGGACTGGTATTTCAATTTAGAAGCTGATTATACATATGCACAGGTTTATGACTACGCTGTGAACTACGGAAAAATGATTTATTATGCCGGTATCAGTAAAATATATAAAACATCAATATTAGGTTATGAGGCGGAATTGAAATGCAAGGTTGTAGATGCGGCAAATATTGGCAGTGATGGAACACGGCCTGCAATAACGACCGGAGTAAACATGCCTTCGTTTACAGGTTATGGCTCCTTTCTGGCATTAGCAAAGATATCAACAGGTGCGGATAATAATTACGGAGATTTGCGGGATGATAACAACGGCTGGGTAAGAATACATTTTTATGACGATGTTTATTTGAGTGTGACAAGAACGTTTAAGACGAATAATTCCTGGAGCACAAAATGTTTTCATTGGTGTTATGCTTCTGACAGCAGTAGTATAAGCAGGGCGAATCATACTTGCGACAATAATGTCACTGCTTATATGTTGTTGATGGAAAGCAAAAAAATTTTTCCATGGGATCATGCCTTGATAGCTGACGTATATAGGAGAAGGACGGTTAGGATGGAAGGAATAAAATAAGAAAGGGGTATATATGAAAAAGGTAATAGCGTTTGCCGCAGTATGTATGTTAGTAGTTTCTTGTTCGGGGCCAAAGGGAGACACAGGGGCCACAGGACCGGTAGGACCTAGTGGACCTGAAACACCCGGTATATATTACATTAGGATATTTCAACAGGGTGTTTATTCAGCTACTTATACGGGCCAGTGTCAAGCTTCTATAAGAGATACATACGGTGGTCCTGTTTATCTCGATTCTTCTAATCCTATTGGAATAGGTGAGGATGGAGCGACTGGCGCGTACAGAGCAATAATAAAATTTGATATAAGTAGTCTGCCAAGAGAGAAAATTATTGTAGATAAAGCGGAGTTGATAGTAAAAACAAACAGCAATATATATAATGTTGGAGCAAGTGGGGTAACTGTACATAAAGTAACAAATACGTGGACTATTTTTGAAGTGGGTTGGGGAAGTAATACAAGTTCTAGTAATTGGATTGAATCTGGTGGTGATTTTGATTCAAGGACTATGACAACAAGCGCGAGTTATAATTTTACAGCTAATAGCACGTATACTATAGGTCTGGAACCTGAAGTGGTACTTGATTGGATGAAGAATCCTGAAACCAATTATGGAATGCTTATGCGAGTAAGCAATGAATTTGCTGGAAATTACAGCGAGATATATTCATCCGGCGCGCTGGACTCTTCCAACAGGCCAATGCTGAAGATCTGGTACTATACGACTGAATAGAAAAAAAAATATAGAGGGGTGTGTAATCATGAAAAAAATGCTATTTGTATTTGTGTTTGTTTCCGCCTGCGCGGCTACCTGTCTTTCTGCTGAAACCGCTCAAAAAAGTCTTTATGAGATTTTAATTCCTTATAAAAGCGCGGTATATACGCAAATATCGGGTATTAGCGGGAAGAATGACGGTAAGTACGATACAAAAAACAGAATGTATTATAAACAAGGAAAGATGCGAATTGAATATAGTAATAAAGACGGGAAAGTATATTTAGTATCGATTGTACGCGGTAAGGACGTCTATCTTTTAAACCCTGATAAAAAAACCTGTATCAAATCAGTCAACATCTTAAGCGATAAAATGCTGGCAGACATGATTAATTGTCCTGAAAGAAAAAATGCTGTAAAAAAGGGCAGTGCTAAAGTAAACGGTGAAAATTGCCGTATCTACGAATATGATTATTTATTAAAGTTTGATGACTATAAGACCAATTATAAAGTTGTTGAATACAGGAATAAAGACGGTTTTATAATGAAATCAATATCGCAAGATATTGATAAAAAGGATAAGGATCCGGATATAACTGAAGTGCTGGAATTAAGCAAAAATCCGGTTTTGAATGATTCTTTATTCGAGCCGCCAAAGGATTACGCAACATCGGATGTGTCAAAGTTCGTATCTGTGGCAGGAAAAAACAGCGCAAAAAATACTGAAGAAACAGGAAAAACTGCGGAAGGGAAACAAACCGGTAGACCCGATGTTAGTGAAGAAGAGGATGCTGAAAATACCGATGCGGTGA
>CAZLSE010000110.1:0-3053 GCA_964562055.1 uncultured Gammaproteobacteria bacterium | reverse complement strand
TGATATCTGCTCCGCATTCAACTAAGAGCATAACACGCTCTAAGGTGCTGTCAATGTCCGGGTCGCCAGCCATTATGTATGGAATAAAGGCTTTTTGGTTTTGTTCTCTGAGTTTTTTAAATATATTTTGTATTCTGTTCATGACATTAATCCTCCACCGCCTTCACTAACTTTTGCCCTTGCACTTTCCCAACCAGTTTGTCCAAGAATGCTGATAGATTTGGGTGGATTAAGTTTTTTAAACTCTTCATCTTTAGGATTGCAGACAAAAACAAATGGACATTCTCTCAAATTCAGCAACAAAGGATTATCACCAGAAACAAAAATAGATCTTTCAATTACTATATATCCTTCTTCATCTGTACAAGACAATACTTTATCAACTACATACGCCTTGCTTTTTATTTTATTATTAAAGCATATCTGGCAGGTTTTATTTCTTCCTGAATGCCATTTAAAAGTGTGATTTTTTGATTCGCATTTAAAAATACATAATGTCTCTTTGCAAAACTCTTTTCCTATGATCCTGTAAACAAAATAGTCAATGAGACATGGACTCTCAATGCACTCATTTGGATATTTATCTTTCCATATTTCCCAAACTCTTCGCCACGCCTTTGCATTCATCTCGTCAATCAAACTATACTGATAACAAAAAATATCCAAAAAGCTACTGAGCAGAACTATATCCGTTTTTAAAATACGAGTTCTTAAACCCACTTTAACTGTGTTTATATCGCTTGCAACATCAATTTTGTCAAAGTTTCTTGGATTCTTCCAAACTTCTAGGACAACCATGTCCCGTAAAAACATATCTGTCTTTTTATTTCCAAAGCCAGAACCACGATTATTTATCAGAAAATTTCTTATTCTTTCAATATCATTGTCACAGAAAGCTAACAGATCATAGGGCTCTATTTTATTATCAATCAAAAGTTGTGACGCTTTGACGGCATACTTTAACCGTTTATCATTTTGAGAGAGGCTCGTTATACCAATGTTTCTTAAAAAATCTTCGGGGTTTTGATTAATATTTTCTTTGTCAAAAATAGAGGGGTCGTCTTTATATCGTTCAAACAAACCTTTAAAATCTCGTGAGCCTCTAAAATCTTGGTTTGCTGAAAAGTATCGTATTTTACAAATCTCTTTTTTGTCTAACGAAGCTGTGCCATACAATTCATAAAAAAGTTGTTTCCCATACTTAACAAATACATCATGCAAAACATTTGCAACAAGAGAGCACTGTTCCTCATCAATTTGAGGATTTAATATTTCCCTATGGTATCTTTCCCAAAACTTATGGAATTCAGAGAAGTACTCAAAATCGTCATCTAGAATATTTGTGTAACCTATGCCTTCATGGGTAGTATAAAAATATTCATTAATTTTGGATATTATAAATTTAATTTCGTTTATTGTTAAATCTCTTGATAGAGAGATATTTGAATTTGTTAACAATGCCTTAAAAAAAGTATTAAAACTATCCATCATCAATACTAGTCCTTCTTTTTGTAAACTAAAAGATACTGATGTTCAATACTTAGCTCTTCTTTGTCTTCCTGTTTTAGTTTATTTTTATAATTTCATTATATGTTTATAGTTTTTGAATGAGTTGACAACCACAACAATTTCTTTTAACAATAAATCTGAAAATTTGATTGTATCAATAATACGCTTTGCTAACGGCTCCACGTACTCTCCGATTCTTACATCTCTTGTCTGAATTGCGACATAGCCACCATTTTTTATAAAAGGCAACTCCATAGAAACAACATTTTTAAGTTGGTTTAGATACAAATTAATATCCTGAGAATATATCTGTTTGCCTAGCCCTGATGATTTTATAAATAAAAGGTCTTTTATAGTATTTTTTTTAGAGATTTTATCCTTTTTTTCAGATGTATAAGCAATATCAATAGTTTTATATCCATTGCCAGTCTCATATCTCTCAATTACATTTTTATTTAAAAACCTTTCATGGTCTTCATCTGGGAATATCCAGACAGTTGTTGTCTCTATGTTTTCTATTTTTTTTCTGTGCAAAGACTTTATGGTGCATGAGGTGATATGCCCATATCCTGATACTTGCTCCTTTAGCTCTAAAGATTGCTCAAATGGTTTTTCAAATATAGGAAGGTATTCATGTCCTAGCAAAAGAAAATTAAATTTAATACTATTTGCATACCAAAAACCTGTTGTTTTACAATTATGCTGTCTTTTAATAATAAGTTCTTTTAACTTAAACCCAGCATCTAAATAAACATTTATTAATTTAAATCCTAAAGGGATTACATGTTTATGTTTTCTCATATCTCCAATGAGAATAGCACATTGTTTGCCATGCTTTAATACTCTATAGCTTTCTTTTGCAACCTTTTTCATTTCATTCAAGAAATATTCATGATCGAAATAAGATAAATCACCTTCTTTGTGATTAGTATATTGAATAATATTTGCATAGGGTGGATGAGCACAAATAAGGTCAATAGAGTTTTCACTCAAAAATGATAAATCTCGTGC
Organism: uncultured Gammaproteobacteria bacterium; assembly: GCA_964562055.1. Classification (GTDB taxonomy): domain Bacteria; phylum Patescibacteriota; class Microgenomatia; order UBA1406; family GWC2-37-13; genus JAKBEU01. The sequence continues at coordinate 533 of CAZLSE010000110.1, read as the reverse complement.
ATCTCCAACAAAAGTTGTTGGTTCATATATTGGCTCTCTACAAATATCCAAAGGGATATCAAAGTCAATATTCTTTCTTGCCAATTCAATAGCCATATCATTTATATCAAAGACAAAACACCTTCTACCTAAAAGTTTTGCTTCTACAGCAGTTGTCCCTGCCCCGCAAAAATAATCCAAGATTAAATCTCCTGACTGAGAATATTTTAAAATCACATTTCTTGGAATATATGGCGACCAGTTACCTCTGTATTCACCGCTGTGAGTTGCCCAATTTCCTCTATTCTTAAAACTCCATACAGTAGTAGTTTCTTCTTTAAAATCCTTTGGATACCAAGTCTTTATCTTTTTATCAGTCTTGATAGCGCTTATATTTATGCCTACTGATTTTCTGATAATTTTTTCCAGTTGGCGATAAGTTATTTTGTATTTTCTGCCAATTTCTATATCGGATAAGCCCTGCTCCTTATCCCATAAAATATCTTTTTCTATCGAGCTTATTATCATATCTTACAATTCTGTCCCCATTATCC
>CAZLSE010000109.1:940-3054 GCA_964562055.1 uncultured Gammaproteobacteria bacterium | reverse complement strand
CCGGCAGGAGGTCGTGAGGGGCGGGTTTCTGAGAACGCCGTGTTGGGCGCGTTCGCAGAAGGTAAGTCTTGGTGTCTGAAAATGGTGTGTGGCAACGTTGACAAGATTCTGCGCCCGGTCTTCTTAATCGCAATTAGGAACCCCAAGAAAACAGGGCAGTTGGTCAAGAAGGATGGCGCCCCACAGCCAGGCGATAAGAATCAAAAAACCGGCACTCAGTAAAAGGCGGAGGGGATACATTCGGCTTTTGTTTCCTGCCCGCACGGTCCGGACGATCGGCTCCAGGATAAGCATGCCGGCTACCGGCAGAAGCCACAACAGGGCAAATAGCATGATGGGGAAACCTTCCCGTGCCCGGAAAGATTGCCGGTTGATCAGTTCGAGAATCAGGAAGGGCAAGACGAGCATTGAACTGATCATCGCAGGCGATTTGAGGGTTGTGAAGACATTTTTCATGAAGGCTCCTGAGTGTGGTTAGTAGACTATACCGCGTAGATGGCTTTCATGAATATTTTATCCAATATTCTGGGCCGACAAGCGCCCAACGCTCCGCATGAGCCGCCGGGGGACTTAACCAGAACCAACTTCGGGGCTTGCGACCATTTTCGAGGCCAGAATCCCTTTCGGGGGGCAGAATTGCCCCCCGGTCGGCCTCCATGCGGTTGTTGGGTGGCGTTTATCTTGCATAACTATTTTCACGGATTACAGTCATAAGTTTGAATAAAATCTCGTTGGATGGTAATTGCAGACTGCTACTAGATGTTGCGCCTAGCCTATCTGCAAATTGACAAAATTCTCTTACTGGCCCCGTTCCCCAGTCTTCGGATGAAATGCTACCAGGATTTTTTATTAGTTGATAAGTATTACCCCTGCCTCTTACAAAGTCGTCTAACACACTTGGATCGACACTGTAATACATTGCTACAAGAGTAATTAACCAAAACGGGTAAGATGAAGGCAATTGGGTTCGTAAATCTACATTTTCGGGTTTATCAAGAACATCCATTGCTCTTTTGAATTTGTACGCTATTTTGAGCATAGTTCTTGGATTTAACAATGACCTTAATTTCATTAACTCGTCAATACTGTTGACACCAGGAAAATCTCCGCCAGATAATTTAACTGCCATTTGACTAATTCTTGTAAAACTGGAACTTCGATCTATTCGCTTTAAAGCCATGTTCTCTGCAAAATTGGCTGTGCCCAACTCATATTCGTTTTCAACTAACTTTTCAAGATAGCGAAGCCCATACGCTAGATCTACATCATTTGCTAAATATTTTTTATACTGTCCAACAATTGCACGAGCAGCAGCAATGTGATCAAGCGCGAGTACATATATGCAGCCTTCAACGGACAAATGAACTTTAAGCCATTCAAGCAGTCTAACCATATTTTCAGGAGAGCACCTGTCTAAGTCATCAATGAAAACTACTAACCGATAATCTTTCGTGCTGTCAACTTTATAAGCCGAATCCAATATTTCATTCACAAGTTCCTGTATTTTGACTTGGATTTTATCTGCGTCCGCAATTTCTGGCTGAGTAGCGACGGAGTTGTCCATGATTTCTTTGGCTGAAGTAATGGCTGGCTCTACAAGCCCTGAAACAATCTCCCCATAAATGGGAATAAATTTGGAAACTTTGGATAAATACCCCAAAATTTCTAGTGCAACTTTTTTAAATCTTTTCTCTTGGTCGAAATTTGGGTTTTTTCCTGTGAACTTTTTGTCTACATCACTCAGTGATTTAATTAATCCACGCGCTAAATCACCTTCCATTTCATAACGCCAAGGGTTGTAAGTGACTATTATTACCTGCTGTTTGCTATCGCGATTGCTTTCTAGTAACTGTTTTATAGCTAAACTCAATAGATATGATTTACCTGCTCCCCACCATCCATAGATGCCGATAACCCTAGGGCGATTTTCCCCCCGAATATCGTTTACCAAAGTGTTTACTATGTAATTCCGATGAAGGTTGTCTTCTAATTCATCAAGATTATCTATGGAATGGTCAAATTTTGGGAAAGACGATTGAATCTGATATTTGTTTGCCATAGATTTACTCACTTTGCAAGACTTTCAACAATATAGATTTCATACCTTATTTTTG
>CAZLSE010000109.1:0-930 GCA_964562055.1 uncultured Gammaproteobacteria bacterium | reverse complement strand
CACTAAAAAGTGAAAATGCCCTGTGTTTGCGCAAAAATAAGGTCATAGATGGGTTTTGGTGAATCAACGCCTGTAAAATTTCACTGTCATTTCGAAATAGTGCTGGAATTGCAACTCTTATGGCTGTATCTAAATCTGGCTCAACAGAGGGCTTATTCTCGTCAATACTTTCACCTGTCATATACCCACACAGTTTTTTCATTGCACCCAATGATAGATCGTTGCCTGTGATTTGCTCAGGTAAACTTTTCAGAATCTTAAGTGCGTCTCCGTATCTATGTTGTGCCATATAAATTCTAATTCTTACTATGTAGATGTCCCATATTGGATGATTTCCACTACCCGTATAAAGATTTTCGGCTAAATCTAAATATGATAAAGCTTTCTCAAGGTAATTATTTTCTTGCGATGAGTTCCCTGCTTGCTCTTGATATAAGGTCGCCAAATCTGTTGCTAAAGCATATCCATTCTCTGTGGCAAGCATTATTCCAAGTTTGTATTTTTCTTCAAGGGTGCTTAATACCCAATTTTGATATTCTTTTACTTCATCTTGATTTTTTAACAGCTTCAGGGGAACGTTGTCTATAAGAATTCTTCTATAATTGCGAAAAATATCCATCAAAGATTCCCGACGGATGTATAGTAAGCCTTCATCAAGCAAATCTATGGCAGTTTGACTATCATTTAATTCTCTAGCGTGATAAATTGCGCCATAAACCCAATACCGCCAATAAGATTTTACAATGTCTTTGCCAAGTGAACACAACTTGTCCCATGTTTGTTTGGCAAGTACAGGGTTGTAACTAGACGCTTTACCATAATACGATTGAAACTGTTCACATAAAAGGTCAACTTCTTCTGGCCACTCCCGCAACCCTGCCTGAATAATTAATAGCCTAGCGTCATAATGTTGGGCTCGCCCAGCTATCA
>CAZLSE010000108.1:0-3078 GCA_964562055.1 uncultured Gammaproteobacteria bacterium | reverse complement strand
ATGATTAAATACATTTTTCATGATCTAAAAAAGGAAGGATTCAAAAAAGCGGTGGGTGTAATTCACGCGGAAAATATTCCAGGCGTTAAAAGCGCAGAAAAAGCAGGATGGCCACAAATAGCGCGAATCAAGACCTTTGGTCCATTCAATAGGAAGGTCCGGGTGTAAAAGTGAAAAGAGTCGGGTTGATTCTAACATCTATTGAATTCGGTGGGGCCGAAAAAGTGAGCCTCACCCTCCTCAAGAATATCAATAGGAACGCGTTTAGTATACACCCGATCGTTCTCGTTCGACCCTGGGAAGAGGAGAACTATTTTCTAAAGGAACTAGAAAACGAGAACTACGACTATATGACGATCCCGGTCGCCTTGTATGAAAGGAGCGAGAAAAGGGACTATTTCAGGGTGATGAGATGTCTCAAGATTTTATGGGCAATTGCGAAGAAGGAACGCTATGATTTAATCCACACCAACGGATATTTTGCTGATATCATAGGGGTCCCCGTAGCGAGAATGCTGAGGATGCCCATAATTTCCACATGCCATGGGTTTATAACAAACGATATGAAGTTGGGGATATATAACGCATTGGACCGCAGGGCTTTGCTATTTGTTAATAAGATCATTGCTGTATCCGCGGACATCAAAAATGGCTTGGTAAAGGCAGGGATCAAGGAATCTATTATTAAAGTAATTCAGAACAGTGTAGAAACTGACTATGACCCCATGATTTTAAGTAGAAATAGAAAAGAAATACGTTCGACACTTAATTTGCCAGAAAACGAAGTGGTTGTTGGGTATGTCGGTCGTCTGAGCGAAGAGAAGGGACTCAGATTCCTCATCGAAGCTATCTCGTTATTGAATGAAGACAATGCCCCAAGCAGACTATTGCTGATCGGAGATGGATGCCAGAGGCTGCAGTTAGAACGGTTTGCGGAAGAGAAATCTTTAAAGGAACGGGTAATTTTCGCCGGGTTTCAAAGGCAGGTAGAGAATTGGCTGCCGGCACTTGACGTTTTTGTTTTACCATCTTTGACTGAGGGAACCCCAATGGCCTTGCTTGAAGCTATGGCTCAAGGTCTGCCTGTGGTTGCATCCCGTGTTGGGGGTATACCTACTATCATTTGTTCGGGCCAGAACGGAATACTCACTCAACCTGCAGATCCGCAAGCGATTGCCCAGGCCATTTGCGAACTCCACGGGAACAAGCATTTACGGATTAGTTTGGGTGGTGAGGCGAAAAAAACCATACATGAGAATTTCAATGTGTCCGATTGGGCAAGAAAGATTGAAGCAGTATACCTTAACCTTCTCCGTGGAGATGTGTTGTGATGCATCTTTTCTATTATATATTGCTTGGCTTGGGAATTTATCTGAGTCTTTACGTTATATATACTCTGGGGCTTGTTCTAATCCACTTTTTCCTCAATGAGAAATACAAAGCGGTGTGTGAGCCAAGAACGCGTTTTGTGGTAATTATACCGGCTCATAATGAAGAGCTTCTACTAGAGAGAAATTTGGGGAGTTTAACTCGACAAGATTATCCCAGCAACATGATCAATCTGATTGTTGTGGCAGACAACTGTACTGATGAGACGGCAGAGATTGGACGCGCAAACGGTACTTTTGTGTTGGAACGATGCGATCCTAATCTCCGTGGAAAGGGGTATGCCATAAAGTACGCGTTAGAAAATAGAAACCTCGATGAATACGATGCCATTTTCATCGTGGACGCAGACAGCATTGTGGAAACCAGCGCATTCAGGCAATTGGATCTGGCAATTCAGCGCGAGGCGAGGATTATGCAATGCTTCAATGGAGTGGTAAATCCAGATGACAGTTGGTTTACTCGAATAATGGACGTATCGAGGACCATTGGCAACGAAATCCTGGAACCTGCCAGAGAGAAACTTGGTCTCTCGTCGCATTTGATGGGTAATGGTATGTGTTTTGTGCGCGATGTCATATACAAATATGGATGGGATGCATTCAGCGTCGGGGAAGACTGGGAATATTATGCTAAGATAGTGCTGCAGGGGGAACGTATCACTTTTGTAAATAAAGCCCGTGTGTACCATCAAGAATCAGTTAGTCTCAAACAAGCCACATCTCAAAGGCTAAGGTGGTCAAGTGGTCGATTTGCGATAGCCGCAAAGTATGGCTCAAGACTTTTGGTACATGGAGTTATGACCGGAAACATATTAAAAGTTGACGCAGCCCTGCCGTTGTTATTTCCTAATCCTTCACTTGGGATCAGTCTAACAGTATTATTTCTTCTGCTATGCCTACTCTACCCATTTCCTATTTATAAAGGGTTCTTTATCAGTTGGTTTGGTGTATTAGGTTTCTTACAGATTGCTTTCTTTTTTGTTGGGATATTTTATACAAAAGATAAGATAAAGAAGTTGATCGCGCTGTTGTTTGCTCCTATTTTTTTATTTTGGAAATCGGCGATCGATCTCTTGTCTGCTGCGGGGATTGGGAGAAAAATCTGGGTAAGAACCAAGCGTCAGCTTTAACCTATTGGTGGTTGCTTTATTATCTTTTTGCACGCCACCTACCGCGTTCAAACATAAGGTATTCTTTTTTTTCAAGAGAAATACGATCGTTTGTCTTAAGAAGGCTTTTTAAAGAATTTGGTAACAATGTGAATATTGACCCTAAAGTAATTTTTTACAACATGTCAGGATCGAAAATAGGAAATTATTCAGGGATTGGAATGTATTCATATATTGGTACTGAGAGCATTGGTAAGGATGTTATGATTGGCGAAGAGCTGATTGCAATCAGCAAGAATCATGAATTTGCTGACACGGGAAAGGCCATGAGAGAGCAAGGATTTCAGGAAGAAAAACCGGTTGTGATCGAAGATGATATTTGGATAGGAGGTAGGGTAATTATTTTACCGGGCGTTAGAGTAGGAAGGGGGTCGATTATTGGAGCTGGAGCGGTGGTTACTGAAAACGTCGAGCCATTTACCATAGTCGGCGGAAATCCAGCCCGAGTTATTGGTAGAAGGGATGAAGAACGGCATAAGAAAGATTAACGTTCTTTTTATTTTGATTCAAGTTAGTGCTGG
>CAZLSE010000107.1:253-3088 GCA_964562055.1 uncultured Gammaproteobacteria bacterium | reverse complement strand
AAATTTTTTTACAAAAAATTTTTTCCAGGAAGGCACCCCCGAGGAGCAGAGCTCCTCGGTTGCCCTAGTTTTAAAAAAACAGTTTTAATTGCTTCATTGTTATTGGTTTCGTTTCTTCTTTATCCTCTTGTTTTTCAAGATATTTCATAATTATCGCTTCGGTCTGGCCTTCCCCGACCGTTCCAACATAATATCCGTCTTTCCAGAACTCTCCTCCCCACAACTGTTTTTTTACCTGCGGATATTTCACGAACATCTCTTTGGCTGTTATTGATTTTACCACTTGCACGATTTTGGCTGGAGCAATCTTCGGAGCCGCTCCGACGAAGAAATGCACATGGTTTGTGGCTAGTCCGATACAATAAAAATCATATCCATACGCTTTGCACACGTCTTTTATCTTTTCTACAAGGTATTTCTTCATCCCCTTGTTTAGTAAATGTTTGTGGTATTTTACGCCCCAAACCATGTGGTATCCTATCTGGTACCGGCTTTGGGCTCCTGATTTTATTTCCATTTACTTATTATATCCCTTCCTCTTTTCTTATTCAACATTTTTCCTCTTCGCTCCCTCTGATTGCTCCAGTGTCCTATCCAGCCGAGGAGTAGAACTCCTCTGATGTCCGGACCTTTATGACATTGCCCCAGGATGACAATACACCAAGAACATCCTTACAAAATAACATATATAATATAAAATAACGCAAAAGGGGCGAATAATTATTCGCCACTACACACGAATCACTATATTATCATGAGATTGCTTCTTCCACGGGATTCCAGACAAAAATTTTCTCTGGAATGACCCATTACTGCCGAAAAATCACAGGTCAAGACCTTTTACCACAATTTACTCCAAAAGCTGGTTTTTACCGGCTCGTCTTTTTGCGATTCCAAAGCTTCAATGCGATCTTCCAATTGTTTGATGTATTCCATTAACTCCGCGTTATCGTTCTTTTCAAGCATTTCCACCTTGGTTTGCAAAGCATCAAGTTGTTGTTTTTGGTTTTGGAGGGCTTTTTCCACCGGAGTAGTCGCATCCATCGCGTAGAACCAAGATAAATCATCCAAATTCTGATTTTTATCAAAGGCCAAGCCTAAATTTTGATTCAAAATAAAGCTTTCAAAAAACACGGAAATTTTCTTATGTTTGATGCCATTTTCGGTTTTTTCTTCCACCTTAGACCAATCCACATTTTCAGCCACCCGAGCTACCACGTAAGCGGTTGGATATTCATCTGTGACTTTCATAGCATGACCGGGAACATCAGATGAAATCAAGTAATCACCAATTTCCAAATTACTACCGTTGTCAGCTACCCACATATCACCGTTACCGACAGACATTATCAAATCAGGAGTTTTTATAATCTTATCATCAAAATTGTATTCTCCTTTACTCAAATATGCACCTAAAACATTCTTACTATTAGCATTAGTTGTCATGTTAACCCCATAAATAACTTCGGATTCAGGATTCTCATTATACAGTTTATGATCACTCACCAAATCAACCAACATGCCTCTAGAAATTTTTTCACTGGTCCAAGCATAATGTGCCCCGGTAAAAGCATTATATGCCACCGTAGCATTGGTAACGGTAACACTGCCCTGACTAGCACCAGCCCGATGGAAATCAATTAAATAATATGCACTTGTGGTACTACTACCCCCGGAACGATCTAACTTCAAAGATGCCTGCGTATTAGCTATGTTATTAACAGATTGATCAACACTTAAACCATAACCAGAAGAAGTAGAAATTAAAACTTGCCCCGTGCTAGCAGATCCAATTGTCATTCTGTTTACACCAGCGGTTGCGAAACCAATTGTATCTGTTCCGCTTCTATACATACCCATATTTGTATCGCCAATCCAAGTATAACCAGGAGCCGATACAGTATCTGATGCATACATTCCCATTTGGTTCCCACCAATTCTCAAATTTTCTGTCCCTCCAGTAGATACAGATATAACGTCTGTGGTATATCGATATAGACCAGTATCCTCATCCCCAGACCAAGAATATCCAGGATTAGCTGAACTATCAGAAGCATATGTAAGAAACTTAGAGGAAGAATAAACTCTACCGGCAAAATATCCTGCATAACCAGTCGTAGAAGAATTACTACCATAAACAGCCGCACCTGTATTTCCTGAACCAGAAGCTGAAAAATAACCCCCATAAGCGGTCCCTGTACCACTAGCACTACCATAAACGCCAATACCTGACGAACTGACATTAGTAAAATAACCACCATAATTAACACCGGAAGTTGATAAATTAGTACCTAAAACACCGGCACCGGTATTACCAGACCCCATGGACCTAAACATTCCCCCATAAGCCATCCCTGTACCATCCGTATAGCCAACCACCCCTATACCATTATCCCCTAGGGCATTAAATACTCCTCCATAATTTGTAATTGCTCCTGTCCCCGTAGCCGCACCGCTAACGGCAACTTGTTCAACGCTCGTTCCCGGATTTATAACTTGTAATTTATGACTCGGCGCAGCTACGCCAACACCTAAACGTTTATTAGTATCATCCCAAACCATCTCACTGGTTTCAGTATATGTCCATTTACTACCATCCCAAAAGTTCATTTGACCAGTAGCCGTACCATTATCACCGTTTGCTGAACCGTCACCATCGGTTAGATTATATTCAGCTCCAGTTGCCGCATCGGTAAAATATAATAAACCATCAGTTTTCACATATAACTTACCGTAATGTGGATTCCATGTAGGATTTGTTCCTAACTCTCCCATGGCGATTGCCCCATTTTCAGTTTGAATGGCTATACCGGTAGTCGTATTTGGACCAAAAGC
>CAZLSE010000107.1:0-243 GCA_964562055.1 uncultured Gammaproteobacteria bacterium | reverse complement strand
AGAATCACTATTTGTCGAAAAAACCCCCCCATAACTAACACCAGCCCCAGTTCCTATTGCATGTCCATAAACACCAACACCTCCGGTAACAGGACCAACTACTTCTGAAAAACCTCTTACCCCATAATAAGTTCCTTTCCCTTCAACGCCAACACCACCTACACCGGTTGTATTTTCACCATAAACACCACGCCCGTGCTGACCATGAGCATAAAATACACCCCCATAATTAAAAATTCCTGT
>CAZLSE010000106.1:0-3153 GCA_964562055.1 uncultured Gammaproteobacteria bacterium | reverse complement strand
CGCGAATGCTGTGGTGTTGGTTGAGGGCGGGGAGTAGGGTGGAGCCGACGAAGCCGGTGATGCCGGTGAGGGTGATGTTCATTGGGGTTGAGTCAGTAGTTCTGCGTAAATGTTTAGATGGGTTTGAACGACTTGGTTGATGGAATAGCGTTCTTCCGCGAGTTGTCGCCCTGCATTGCCCATGGTTTGGCAGAGGTCGGGGTTGAGTAATAGAGTTTCGATAGCACTGGCGAGTGCGGTTGCGTCACGGGGGGGCGTTAGTAATCCGGTAACGTTGGGGATGATGGCATCTCGGCAGCCAGGGATGTCGGTGGTAACGACTGCGCGACCACTGGCAGCGGCTTCTATAAGTGCTTTGGATAAGCCTTCGCCGTAAAAAGAGGGTAAGACAAAGACATGGGCGTTGGCTAACAGGGCAGGCATGTCGCTTCTGTGACCGAGCATTTCAACGTTACCAGTGGTTTGCCATGTTTGGAATTCGGTTTCGGTTATGCTGTGGGGGTTTTCTGGGTCGGGTTTGCCTGCAAGTTGGAAGCGTACCGCCATGCCTTTTTGTTTGAGGCTATTGGCGGCGGCGATGAATTCATAGACGCCTTTGTCTTGGAGTAAGCGGGCAGCCATGAGGACAATGGGTGTGCCTGCTGGGAGTTGAGTAGCGGTGTATTGAGTTAAGTCAACGCCAGAGCCGGGAATCATGACGATTTGATGCGGTTTTAGTTTGGCGGCTTGGGTAAGGGTATCCCGATCATTAGGGTTTTGAAAGATGACTTTTAGGTTTTTGGGTCTGAGGGCTAGGCGGTAGATGGTTGCGATAGTGGCACGTCTGAGGCGTGCTTTCCAGCCTTGGGTGGTAAAGACGAAGCCTAAGCCTGAAATGGCGGCTACCACGTTTTTGATGCCTGTGAGTTGCGCTGCTAAGCCACCGTATAGTACGGGTTTGATGGTGATGCTGTGGAGTAGATGGGGTTTAACCTTGAGGAGTATGTTGAGAATGGCAATGAAAGTGCGAATCTCACCGAGGATATTGGTTTTGCTTCTGCCTATGGGTAAGGGATGGACGATGAAGCCGTAAGACAGTAGTTCATCGTGTTTGTCCGTAATGCCGGTTGCAATGTGAACTTCGTAGCCTTGTGCTAAAGCTGAGAGTGCAATGGGTAGGCGGTGGGAGAGGAAGAACCAGTCGACGTTGACTAAGATCACTAACTTTTTTGTAGAAATATTTTCTTTTTTCATAATAAGCATCGGTACTAAATGAGCTTTTACTAAGCTTTATTTTTTTGCTTCAATCCAATAGCCTGATGCACAATCATTGCTAGATAGCTTATTTAAAATTGGCAGGCGAAGAATGTTATTGATGATTCTGAATGGAATCATTATTTTAGAGCTTGTTGTTATTATATCTGAGATAACCGCCAACCTGCCGCCAATTTCATGAGTCTCTACTTTTTTGAAATTGGATGTTAATTTTATTATGCCTTGCTTTGTGAGTCTTTGATAATCGTTTGGATCTCCGTGTACATGAAACATGAAAGGAATTGAACAGATGAGTGTGCCATTTTCCGATAATGCCCGATAGCATTCATTTATTGCTTTGTTTGGAGAGTGTAGATGCTCTATTACTTCAATAGCAATAATAGTGTCAAAAGAATCATCTTTGTAAGGTAGTTCGTGGGCATCAACTATTTCATCAATAGTGCCATAATCATCTGAAATATCAGTTACTAAAACTGAAGATGCATTTGAGAGCATGTTTCTGTAGGGGTCATGACCTGCTCCAATCACAAGGACTTTACCTGTAACGTCTTTAAGTTTCTTTTGTATTATTTTTTCCAATAAAACCCTATGGGCAGTGGGCAAGATTTTTCTTAGTGTGGATTTTGGATTGCTTGGCATTGATTTATCCAGAAATAGAATCTAAAAATTTATGGAATTTCTTTGAATAGTTTTTGTAGTCGAAGTTGTTTTCGGATGTCGCTCTGGCATTTTTTCTCATATTTAAATGTTCTAATTCACTGAGGTAATATGCTTTCTTTATTATCGAAAATATTTCTTCTGAATTAACATTAGAACATATAAGAGAGTTATTCTCATTAGAGAGAATGCTGCCCATATCACCTGTTATATTTGCCAGTAAAGGTGTTCCAACCGTTAGACTTTCCACTAGCTTGGTTGAAAATCCAGCATTCGACATTCTGGTATTAAATCTAAATAAAATACTAAAATCACTTGATTTAACTAGTTCTAATGATTCTTGGTGTGAAATTTTTCCATAACATATTATGTGTTTGGGAAGGTCTTTTTTGACTCTTTTTTTGAAAAATGGATATGAAAGTACATCTTTTTCATTAATTCCTGCTAAATGTAGTTGTATATTTAATCCTGCTTCAGCTCCTTTCTCTAAGGCTTCAAACACCTCATTAAGGCAGTCCTTCTTTGCTGGTGTGCCTGTATAACAAATTTTAAGTAAATTTTTCTGTTTTTCCTGTATACTTGGTTTGATTTTTGCCATGTTAATGGTCGGTGGAATTTTAATTATTTTTGCGTTATGCTTTTTGTAATAATTTTCAAGGTAATTGCTTATTACTATCAGACCATTAAGTTTTGGAAGTAATAGCCTCATGGCTATTTCAATGTTTATTTGATATGGGGAAAAAATATTTTTTAAAAAACTATCTTGTTCATACCATTCTACAGCATCAAAGATTAATGGTTTTTGATGTTTCTTGCAAAAAGATCTTAGCCATAAAATATATGGTGTATATCCGCTATATAAAATAACGTAGTCAGGTTTTTTTTCTTGAGACTCTAGCCATTCATATGTTTTTTTTCCCATTGATATATATAATAATCTTTTTAAAAAAGATGGGAGGTTTTCATGTTTTCTTTCTTCTGTATAAACAACTTCTAAAAAGCTAGGCAATTCATGTTTGATATTTGGTTTTTCATACCCTGATATTATTGAAACTTTATAACCTGCTTCATGTAGACTTAATACATTCCCTAATATTCTTTGAGCAGCCGCCCCTGCATTGGGAAAGTTAAACGGTCCAACATATACTACCCACGGTTGTTTTGTTCGGGTCATGTCATTTTTCATAGTTTCCACACAATACGATTCACATAATCCGTATAACCATGAATAATCCTGACAAC
>CAZLSE010000105.1:0-3175 GCA_964562055.1 uncultured Gammaproteobacteria bacterium | reverse complement strand
TACCCGCCCATTGAGCGTTGAACTCCCCAGCAAAGATGCAGCTACATACCCTATATCGTTATGGTTTCAAACACTTTTCACCCTCTTATCAGAGTGTTTTTCACCTTTCCCTCACGGTACTTGTTTGCTATTGGTCTTTCGTTTCGTATTTAGCTTTGGAAGGTATTTATCTCCCACATTCGAGTTATACTACTAAATAACTCTACTCGACAACAGGCTCAGAAATTTCAGCTTCTTCTGCTACGGGACTTTCACCCTCTATGGACACCATGTTTAGGTTGAGTGTTTCCCACTCGTTTCGCTTGGAAGCTTAGTTTCAGAACCTATCAACCCCACATCTCCTAATAAAGGATTCAGGTTGAGCTTCTCCCCTTTCACTCGCCGCTACTCAGGGAATCCCATTTGGTTTCTTTTCCTCCGCTTAATAATATGCTTAAGTTCAGCGGGTCGCCATACAGATCTGATTCCAGTGAAGACACTCACTTTGTATTTTTCTATTCGAGTAGAATGTACTAAATACAAGGTGATAATTCTAACTGGAGCTCAAACCTATATTCACGTCTGTTGACGTGGCAGGTCTGGCATTCGGGAACGCAGAGTCCAGGTACGATAGACTATCATTATCGCAGTTCGCTGCGCCCTTCATCGAAACGAAAGCCTAGTTCTCCACCATAACGAGTAAAAATTAAAGGTTTAAGTTATTTGGCATAGCCAAAATATCAAACAAAATGATCCCAACGCAGGTTCACCTACGATGACCTTGTTACGACTTCTCCTTCCTACAGAAAAATAAGTTTGAACAGCTTTGAGCAAAGCTCTCCACTGAACTTACTTTTTCTTCCAGTCGGTAGGAGCGACGGGCGGTGTGTACAAAACACAGGGACGTAATCAATGTAAGATGATGACTTACGCTTACTAGGCATTCCTCGTTCAAGACACCTTTACAAGCATCTATCCCTGTCATGTGTCGATTTGCAAAGTTTACCCATCCCTTTGTCAAGGGAAAGGACGATTAAAATCGGACTCGTTGTTCGAGACATTGTAGTTCGCGTGCGGCCAAGGGTATCTAAGGGCATTACAGACCTGTTATTGCCTCCAACTTCCTCTCGCTAAGAAATACGCGAGGATGTCCCTCTAAGAAGCTAACGGCTAGAAGCCGTCTTCTCCAGGAGTCCGAAGACTCATAATGGGAGTTTATCCCCTGGAGCCTATTTAGCAGGGGGAGGTCTCGTTCGTTATCACAATTAAGTAGACAAATCACTCCACGAACTAAGAACGACCATGCACCACCAATTGCAAAATCAAGAAAGGGCTATTAACCTGTCAATCCATTTTGCATCCTATCCTTGTGAGTTTCGCCGCGTTGAGTCGAATTAAGCCGCAAACTCCACGCCTGGTGGTGTGTTTCCGTCAATTCCTTTAAGTTTCGGCCTTGCGACTATACTTCCCCCAGAACTCGAAAACTTTCGATTTCTCTGAACTCCTGGAAGGATCTGTTTTGTATCTTATAGGCAACCAATCGTTTGGTAGTAAAGTTTACAGTTAGGACTACGACGGTATCTAATCATCTTCGATCCCCTAACTATCGCTCCTGATCTATGGAAGGGTAAAGGGCCTGATAACTGCTTTCGCCTTAGTTTGTCCTCAGTGAGTCATCGAATTTCACCTCTAAGCACTGAGTACATGAGCCCTCTTCCTATTTCCAATTCACAGATTTGACCGGGGGGTTAACCTCGGTCAACAAGGTACTGTACCATGCTTTCGTATTCAAGCGTCAGAGACCTGTTTTGAGCACTCTGATTTTTTCACGGTTGTAGAACGAAGCAGCTTCACCAACCCACGCACACAACCCGAAGATCGCGTATAGCGCTAAAGGTGTCACCCCGGAAGATCCGCCAAGCACCACCGCTTTCGCAATGGCACTCAGTTGGGCAACAACCGGACTGGTGAAACTACTTCTTATATAGACTACGAGCGTTTTAACTACAGCAGCATTAGCATACACTCTTAGAGCTGGAATTACCGCGGGTGCTGGCACCAGACTTTTCCTCTAATTGATACTCTCACAAATATTTGCATTGAGACCATTCCAAACCACAGGAGAACCCGTAGTACCTCCTCATAAGAGGAGTCGTTATATCTCGTCACTACTTCTGTAATGTGTTACAAGTGAGTAATTTTCGCGCCTGCTGCTATCCTTGGATATGGTAGCTATTTTTAAGGCTCCCTCTCCGGAATCGAACACTGATTCCCCGTATCCATGATCGACAAGGTTGGCCCTTACCCAACCTTCGCATCTAATAGATAAGAAACACTTCTAACAGACTGACTAAAAGTAAGTTTAGATCCCAGGTAACCCCGGGAAATGTAGCACGCCATCCAGTGGTTGCTACACTGATTGCAGGTATTATCGTTACAGTTGATAACGTTATCCCTATAGGACTGCCAGCCTGTTTATGACTCTTGTACGGAGCTATTCGCAGATTCACTATCCACCGACAGAGCCGGTGTGTGTTGCTCTTACACATGCATGGCTTAATCTTTGAGACGAGCATATAGCTACTGGCAGGATCAACCAGATAACAAAGCTAATCCAGAGAACTGGAAGAGCTGCAGTATGCAGAATTGCATACCAATATTAATCCTGTAATGCGTTTTATTAGCCTTCGTTTAGAAGCGACTAACAGGTCTAGATTTTGTAGGATCTATACCACACAAACCGAGTGACTAGCCTGCTACCTGCCACAACACCGGTCACGGTGCTAGAGCTGGAAGCAGTCTGCGCTGCACTAGGCGTATTGCCTGATGCTAGCGAGGTGGGTAGCTACCCCCACATACTAGTCTGCCCCTATGGCACCCTGTGGGTTGGGGGCATCCCCCACAGAGGAGGGTCTGGCTTCTCACACCATTCCCTCATATAGGCAAAAAAACTAGGTCGGTCCATTATGGCCACTTACCCATAGGAAAAAAGTTTTTATTTAGCGGAAGTTAAATATTTATTTGTGACTGCACACTATGATATTACAATATATTTCGGTTCTATTTTCCGAAATGCTGACTTCACCTGCGGATCGCCTGCACACCTCGCCCACCCAAGCTAGCTCGCCCGCAGAAAATGATGGTCCTCAGAATCGGCTGTTGATAATCCAAAGTGGGGCCCATTTTGATTATAAGC
>CAZLSE010000104.1:0-3200 GCA_964562055.1 uncultured Gammaproteobacteria bacterium | reverse complement strand
ATCGCCCACCTCCTGTGGGCGACTGCGGATAAACTCTTATTTCTCTTGCAGCATTCCGTTCTTGGCCCGGTATTCAGCGCCACAATCTTTGCACTTGTGGGTCGAGCCTTCTTCGAGCTTCTCACCGGCAATCAATTTGACACCGCAATGGCACATCCAGCCTTTGATGCGGCCGGGGTTGCCGACGACCATTGCAAAGTCCGGCACGTCTTTTGTAACAACCGATAAAGCTGAATCGGCCGAGAGTATTGCCACAGACGACGGTTGCGTTGGCGCCGACAGTCGCACCACGTTTGAGCAAAGTCTTTTTGTACTCATGTTTGCGACTTACATGACTGCGCGGGTTGACCACATTGGTGAACACCATCGATGGTCCACAGAAAACATCGTCTTCGAGCTCGACTCCATCATAGATCGAAACATTGTTCTGCACCTTGACGTTGTTGCCGATTTTGACTCGGGGTCCGACAACGCAGTTCTGCCCAAAACTGCAGTCTCTGCCTATTTCTGTGTTACTCAGAATATGGCAGAAGTGCCATATTTTAGTGTTTTCACCGATTTTGACATTATCATCGACATAAGAAGACTCGTGAACAAAATGTTTGTTATCCATTGATGTTTCTCCATTCATTTCAGTATGAGCAAGTTGCGGCTGGCTCTCTCAATAACAGGAAAGCATTGCGCAAAGACTATTAAGGAAAAGGTAAAAATGGTGGGTTGCACCAAAGATTGTGAGTGTTTTCATGTAAACCATCTTACAAAGCTTCTCATATTGTATGCCCTTAAAAAAAAATTGCAATTCAAATTTTTCAGCGTTATACTCATATCTCACAAATTTGCTGTTGTATAAATCTGGAGTGAAAACATGATAAAGATTGGCCTGGTCGGTTGCGGCAGAATATCAGGCAACCATTTCAAAGCGATAAAAGAACACGAGAGCCGGTGTAGGCTGGTGGCCGTGTGTGACAGCATAGAAGAACGTGCAAAGAAAGCGGCCGAAGAGAACGGCTGCAATTTCTACAAATCTCTCGACAAGATGCTGAAAGAAGAAGATCTTGACTTGGTTACTATCTGTACGCCCAGCGGCTTGCACCCAGGACATGGTATCAAAGTTGCAAAAGCCGGGGTTCATGTTCTGGCAGAAAAGCCTATAGGTATAAACATTTCTGAAGTAGACCGTCTTATAAAAACCTGTGATGAAGAAGACGTGAATCTGTTTGTGGTCAAGCAGAACCGTCTTAATGCAACGATGCAGGCGCTTAAAAAAGCAATAGACAAGGGCCGTTTCGGTAAAATCTACATGGTTCAGAGTAATGTCTTCTGGCAACGCCCACAGGAGTATTACGATTCAGCCAAGTGGCGCGGCACCTGGGAATTCGATGGCGGCGCCTTCATGAATCAGGCCAGCCATTATGTCGACATGCTTTATTGGCTAGTTGGTGATGTTGATTATGTTATGGCAAGTACAGCAACCATGGCTCGCCATGTCGAAACAGAAGACACAGGTGCGGCGATCATCAAATTTCGCAATGGTGCTATTGGCACTATGAGCGTAACTATGCTCACGTACCCCAAAAACTTCGAAGGCTCAATAACTATTCTTGGTGAGAAGGGTACTGTTAGAGTTGGCGGCATTGCGATCAATAAAATTGAGAAATGGGAATTCTCTGATTATGACGACGATAAAGCAATTTTAGAGGCTTCCTATAATCCTCCGAATGTGTATGGCTTTGGCCATTCTGGATATTATCACAATGTGTTGGATGTTCTTGAGGGAAAGGCAGAGCCCGATACCGATGGTCGATCCGGTCGCAAAAGTCTTGAACTGATACATGCAATATATTTATCATCAAAGGATGGTTCAAAGATTTCTTTACCTTTGAAATTGTAAATAGCATTATGCATGTTTCATCAGAAACTTTCGACTACAAAGCGGGTTTGATAAAACAAAGGTGCGTCCATTTTTTATTCAGCAGAATAAGGCGGCGTGCGTAAGGGTATTTTGTTTGCGATATTCTTGCAAAGGTTTGCTCAATTGATAAGGAGAGCAGTCTGTGAATAACGACAGGATTTGTGTCTTAGGACTTGGTTATATTGGTCTTCCTACTTGTGCTATTCTTGCCGCAAAAGGCTTTAATGTTCTTGGAGTAGATGTCAATTCTCATGTAGTTGACACGGTCAATGCCGGAAGAATTCATATTACTGAGCCAGAGCTTGCTCTTTTTGTTGAGGCGGCGATTCAATCAGGCAAGCTTAGAGCATCATTAAAACCTGAGCCCTCTGAAGTTTTCATCATTGCTGTACCAACACCATTTTCTACTGGCCATAAGCCAGATATGTCATTTGTTGAAAATGCCGCAAGGTCGATTTTACCAGTACTAAAGGCGGGAAATCTTGTTATACTCGAGTCAACTTCTCCGCCAAAGACCTGTGAAAATCTTCTGGCTACGATCCTAGCTGAGTCAGGGATGAGAGTGGGTGAAGATGTCCTTATTGCTCACTGCCCAGAGAGGGTTTTGCCCGGGCAGATTATGCAGGAAGTAGTTATGAATGATCGCGTGATAGGGGGGATAAATCTCTTATCAGCACTGCGAGCAAAGTCTATTTATCAAAGTTTTTGTCAAGGACAAATCTTTATTACAGATGCAACAACAGCAGAAATGGTTAAGCTTGTCGAAAACAGTTTCAGAGATGTAAACATCGCTTTTGCTAATGAATTGTCTGTTTTGTGCGAACAGCTCGATTTGGATGTATGGGAGCTTATTAGACTAGCGAATCGTCATCCAAGGGTTAATATTCTTCAACCTGGCGCTGGTGTTGGTGGACATTGTATAGCTGTAGACCCTTGGTTTATTGTCGATGCATGTCCTGAATCCGCAAAATTAATTAAGACGGCACGCGAAGTAAATGATTTAAAGCCTCTAAGGGTAATTGAAAAAATTAACAGTGTAATAGCTAAATTCTGTAAGCCAGTTGTTGGTGTTTTGGGTCTGGCTTACAAACAGGATATCGGAGATCTTAGAGAATCCCCGGCCGTAGAAATTGCTAAAAGTTTACTGAATAACGATAAATGTAGCACTACTTTTTGTGAACCAAATCTTGAAGTTCATCAGGAATTTGCTTTGTCCTCATTGGATAAGGTTCTTCGTGATGCAGATATATTAGTCATCTTAGTGCCACATAAAGAGTTCAAAGTAATT
>CAZLSE010000103.1:0-3265 GCA_964562055.1 uncultured Gammaproteobacteria bacterium | reverse complement strand
CTACCTCCGAATGGTTCGAGAATCAAGTCATCTTGCTTAGTGAGAACTTTGATATATGGAATAAGAATTTCAAGTGGCTTTGTCCCAAATATAATTCCTTGTCCTGAGGACTTTTCGTCAGATGCCTTGTGCTCTATGAAATCGGTCGGGCAATATTTTTTACCTTTTTCATAACTTTCCCAATGAGGTTTGCCAGAAATTGCATAAAGAGCGGTTTCATACTCGTTTTGGAGAAGCTCTACCTCCAGAGATTCGTCAAGTTTTACTGTATCATCTGATACAGCGACCATAGCCACATAATGTTTATTGAAGAATTTGTACTTAGCTGAAAATCCTTGGACGCGATTTGGGACGTGCCACACAATCATATTCTTTACCTTCCAGTAGCGCTCCATGACGCCCCATATCTCACGGATATTCTTCCAATGCTCATAGCATATGATGGAAAAATTCTCCCTTTGCACTTTATTGATATTAGTCATCCATTTCTCCGTAAAATCAGGTGGGAGGACGTCTGTGCCGATATACTTTCTGTCTCTTTTGAGTCCAAATCCTTCCGTAGCTTTTCCATTTCTCTTTTTTCCTTTTAAATAATCCAAGCGATAAGGAGGGTCAGTAAAACACATATCTGCTCGTGCGCCATCCATTAATTGAAGAATGTCTTTCTCTACTGTTGAATCTCCACACATCAGACGTGACCCGCCAAGTTCATAGACATCCCCGAGTTTTGTATTGATTTTATCGATATTGAGTTTTTTTAACTCAACATTCACATCAAATTTCTCCGGTTCATCTTCTGTAAGAAAGCGATCTATCTCTTCACTTGTGAAACCAACATCGATAAGGAGGGTTTCGTCAAAATTCTTGAGCAAATCCCAGTCCCAATCTCCAACAGCCTTATTCAATCGAAGGTTGAGGTCTTTCTCAACTTCAATGTTGGGGATATTGATATATATAACAGGGATACTTGTAAACCCAAGTTCCTTTGCCAATCTCAATCTGAAATGACCCCCGATAACAACCCCATTTCGCTCCCGGGCATTGTTTACAATGATCGGGTCAACAAGACCATATTTCTTGATGCTCTCAGTTAAATTGTTAATTGCCGTCTGATCCCATTTTCGGGGATTAAACTCAGACTGCTTAAGGGTTTGAATATCCGCATACTCAATGCGGAGCTTGTTTGTAACTGTGGACATAAGAGAAAAATTGAAACTAATAATTGCGAACCACAAAAAAAGCCGCGGAACAAATGGCCATTCGACCTCTTCTGCGGCTTATTTATTGAGCTTCGCTCTTCTACTTATGCCTTATATATTAATTATATTAATGTTATGTAGAAATATTCCGCGCATTTTAACGTCCAGCTTCAATAAAGCCAAAATGGCGGTGAAGAAATAGTGAATATAGTATGAGTTTTGGGAGAAAAAAAGAGTAAAATAGATGGATACCAATGGATAAAATCAATGAGGCTAAAACACGTCAGGGAATTATCGATATACGCCTTAAAAAAGCAGGATGGGATGTGAAAGACCCATCACAAGTTACTTCAGAGCTTGATATCTGGGTTGGTCTTCCTGAGGGAGTAAAAGAACCTGAACACGAATATCAAGGTTTTCAATTTGCAGACTATGCACTCCTTGGAGCCGACGGTTATCCGCTTGCAGTAGTGGAGGCTAAAAAAACATCAAGAGATGCTCGTGTTGGTCAAGAGCAAGCTTTACAATATGCTCAAAATATTCAGAAAAACTCAGGCAAAGATATGCCATTTGTTTTTTATACAAATGGAAATGATATTTATTTTTGGGACACAGAAAAATATCCGCCACGAAAAGTGTACGGCTTTCCTACAAAAAAAGATTTAGAAAGGCTTCTTTTTTTAAGAAAAAACGATAAGCCACTTTCTCAAGAATTGATTGATCGTGGAATTGCGGGCCGTCCCTATCAAATCGAGGCAATACGATCGGTCTTTGAAGGGTTAGACAAGGGAAGAAGAAAGCATCTATTAGTTATGGCAACAGGGACGGGAAAAACAAGAACCTGCGCTGCGATGCTCGACGTTTTAATGAGGACAAATAAGGTGCAAAAAGTTCTTTTTCTGGTTGATCGCATAGCTCTTCGTAACCAAGCGCTTGATGCATTCAAGGAATTCTTGCCAAATGCTCCAGTATGGCCAAAAGTGGGAGAACATGAAATCGCAACAGATAGACGTATCTACACGGCGACATATCCAACCATGCTCAATATCATTGAGGGCAAAGATTGTAAATTAAGCCCTCACTTTTTTGACATGATTGTAGCTGATGAAAGTCATCGATCAATCTATAATGTCTATAAAAATATTTTTGATTATTTTGACTCTGTTCAACTAGGTCTCACTGCAACTCCAACAAATGTAATTGAGCATAATACGTTTGGTCTTTTTAATTGTGAAGATGGCATCCCCACATACGCATACTCATATGAAGAAGCCATAAACAATAAACCCCCATATTTATCTGATTTTGAAGTCCTTAAGGTTCGTACGAAATTTCAAAAAGAAGGAATTCGTAAAAATAATATTACTCTTGCCGAACAACAGAAACTTCTCGCTGATGGGAAAGAGCCTGAAGAAATAAATTACGAGGGTACAGACATTGAGAAAAAAGTAACCAATAAAGGCACAAATGCCCTTATCGTGCAGGAGTTTATGGAAGAATGTATTAAAGATGAAAGCGGAACACTTCCTGGAAAAACAATCTTCTTTGCCATGACTATGAAACATGCACGTCGTTTGCAAGAAGTATTTGATGATCTATACCCTGAACACAAAGGTAATCTTGCGAAGGTTATTGTCTCAGATGATGCACGAGTATATGGAAAGGGAGGACTTCTTGATCAGTTTATCAATAGCGACTTTCCTCGTATAGCAATAAGTGTTGATATGTTGGATACGGGTATCGATGTACGCGAGTTGGTAAATCTTGTTTTTGCAAAACCAGTCTTTTCATATACAAAATTTTGGCAAATGATAGGTCGTGGAACAAGACTACTTGAGACAACAAAAATAAAACCATGGTGCAAAGAGAAAGAAAAATTCTTAATTATTGATTGTTGGGAAAACTTTGAATACTTTCAGATTAATCCAACAGGAAAACTTGATAGACCAACTAAACCAGTTCCCGTACGATTATTTGAAACTAAGCTTGAAAAACTAAATCTTGCTCTCACTCTGAATAATGATAATCTCGTGCAAAAAACCATTGTGAAATTGAAAGAAGATGTT
>CAZLSE010000102.1:0-3329 GCA_964562055.1 uncultured Gammaproteobacteria bacterium | reverse complement strand
AAAATTGGCGAGAACTACTACTTCTGTCCTCGAACAGAAGGCGGAAATTGCCCGATTTGTGAAAAGTACAACAAACTTTGGAAGATTAACACGACAGCCTCAATTGCGCTCGCTCGTGAAATCAAGCCGAAGGAGCAGTACCTTTACAACATCATTGTGCGACAGGAACTCGACAAGCCGACTGAAGACCCGACCAAGGTTTATGTTTACATGGCAGGAAAGAAACTCCATGGCGCTCTCATGAATTATTTCTGGGATGAAGACTATGGTGACTTGACTGATGTTGATGCCGGTTTCGATTTCGTTCTTCAGAAGGAAGACGGCGACGGCGGATTCCCCAGTTACTTGAACTCCAAGCCACGAACCAAGCCTTCGAAGCTCTTTGAGTCCGACAGCCAGATTGAAAAGGCTCTCCGTGATTACAAGAATCTTGACAAGGAAGTTGAGATTCAGACTTATGACGAACTTAAGGAAACTCTCACCCGATTCCTCGCTAACGAGTATGATGGTGGTCAGGAATTCTTGGACGGCGCCGCCAAGGCACCTTCTGCTCCCAAGGCTCCTGCATCAGCCCCTTCCGCTCCAAAGCCATCTGCCGCTGAAGCAGATGACTTTGAGGCGAGCCTTATGGCTTCTCTCAACGAGGATGAATAATCTAAAAAGTTAAATAAAAGGGAGCCGATTGGCTCCCTTTTTTATTGGATTTCTCTAGGCTTAATTCCAAAGTCTGATAGGATTTGTAGCACCGCCTGATAGTGTTTGGAAGAAACTGAATATAGATAATAATAAGAGCCTTCTTTAAAATAAAATAATTTTTTGTTTTTTATTTCTGGTCTTTCTTTATCCTTTCTAATCCATTCAACTGCCGACATTATGTCAGCAACCGTTTTTCTTGAGGATTCTGTGTTTAGATCGGTATTCATTCTTTTATAAAGTTTGAACTTATATCCAGCAAGTTTCATGAGGGTAAAAACAGGATATGAATATTCTTCCATTCTGCCCCTTTCTCTTTCTCTTTCATCTACTCCCATTTTTGAATATATGCCTTTTGAATATCCCCAAGATGAAACGTTAGGGAGAGTCATATAATATAATTCAATTTTACCAGCCTTGACCTTAACGGCATAATGATTGTTTGTTTTGTTGTCTTCTCCCCAGTTTCTACAAATCCAATCAATGGCATCACGGGCGCTGAACGACTTGCTGTCACCGTAAAGGTCATACTCCCCAAGGTTTAATAATACACTACCGGTTGTACCATTAGACTGTACCCAGCGTTTGATTTTATCATATATATCTGTTTCAAACAGCATTTTAATTATGTTTTTATTTTGTGTCATGCATTCTCCCAAATCGTAAATCCACTTTCACTAGACCAATTTTCAAAAAGTTGTTTAATTACCGATCTTGCCAAACCCTTAAATTGAGGGGGCATTTCATTTGATATTGTTCCTGTTCTGTTAAATGGAGATGAATAATCCCCATCTTTGGGATATATGTGGGTTGCCCCATCATATTCAAATTTAAAATACCATCTGCCTGACGCAACCTTTTTGCAGGTGAAAAACGGTTTGGTTTCAAATCCTTTTTTGGTTGTTTGTATGCTGTTTAAGTATGTAAAAGATGGTTGGTGCATTGATTCCGCTTTGGCGTAAAACCAAAGCGGTGTCCCCATAGAAACAACGGTGTCGAACCGTCGAGCCATTTCTTTTGGTATTTCTTCTCCGTAATAAGATTCTACTTCATATGTCATGTCTTATCTTTAGAATAAATTATGAATTTGTATAAAAGTATTCGTTTTCAGCATAGTTTATAGGGAGGAGGAGTATACCAGATGGGATTCGTCGGAACTCAATATAATCCAGAAATATGGTCTGATATGACATATGAAGAAAAAATGGCATACCATATTTATGAAGAATTTCAGAAAGAATACAATAGAATGGTGGCGCAGAAAAAACTCCCCGCAAGAATATGGTTACCATCAGCCAGCAGAAAAATGGTCACAGATTTTGACAGAGACGGGAAATATCCAGCCGATTTCATCAGAGAACATAAAAACTGGGAAACGTTTGTCAAGGTTTATGAAAAATACCAACACATGTCAACATTTGACCCTGTAATTTTCATGAAGGGTGCATTTTATTATCGTGACAACATGTTGAAGATTTATCCATCAATGTTGCTAACCGATACCGTTGATAAATCATATCATGCATATATTGAAAAAATAGTCACTGAAGCAAGAATGGGTGGAACAGACGAAGAAGTAATTACTGGATTAAGGGGTACTCGCAGGGCAATTTGCAAACTTCTCAAAATACCGGATAATGAAACGCCAGATTTCCAAGATATTTATGATCTATTTAATGACACTCCAAAAGGGCATATCGTATCTCGTGGAATATCGTTTGCGCTAAGTGGAATGTTCAGCCTTTATTATCTTGCAATTTCCAAATCATTTAATTCCGTATATGAAAAACTTGATCAAGATATTAAGTCTGAGATTGGTTTTGATTCAAGAGAAGACATGGAGCCATTTATTGGTGTCGTAAGGCAATTCCCCAGAGTGCTTCAGGCGGCTAAATTATTATTTGGAGATGACATCATATGATTAGACGAAAACTGATACCATATGCATTTATCACCATTATGCTTGTTCTTTGCACGTTGCATAACGCTCTTGATTTTTCGATTCTATTTGGAATTGAGCAAAATGTTGATAGGCTCATATATAATATTGTTGTTGCGGTACTGTTTGGAACATTGCTGGATTTTTGCCTTTTCATGTTGTCAAAAGTGAATATTAGCAACGCAAATGCAAAGATATTATATCAACTAATTTCGTATTTTCTTATTTCTGTTTGGTTTATTGTTTGGACGCTTCATATGAACATGAACATGAGCATGGTAATATGGTATGAATTAGAACCGACATTTGAGTTTATAGAATTATTATATCGACATATTTTCTGGTCGCAATTCTATGCTATAATTTCGGCAGTATTCCTTAAAAGCATTTCTATCCCGGTACACTTAAAGGATATTAAGAATGAAATTCGATGATTGCGGAAACTTGTACCCTACACTTTCCGAAGCGATAAAAGACCCGAGGCGAAAATCTCTTTTCGAAAGACATGAGGACTTTTTAGAAAATCTTGAATCAACGCTATTTGATAATTATGATGTTGATGGCTTATATATTGTAAATGATTTTTTTGATAAGGAATTGTTTTCACTTAATAGATTGCCAATTTATTGGGAAATGAAGAAGAACAAATTTGAAGCGTTTGTTGATAAGCGAGAGGCTGATTTTTTAACTGAATACT
>CAZLSE010000101.1:0-3376 GCA_964562055.1 uncultured Gammaproteobacteria bacterium | reverse complement strand
AAGGAGGTTATCTATAGGAAGAAGATGGGTTTTTCTGTACCCTTTGTTCTCTGGTTTAGAAACGGAATGAGGGAATATGTAAATAATATTCTTTCGGGAATGAGGGTAGAGAAACTCGGTTATTTTAACCATTCATTTATTTCAAAAGTCAAAAAAAGTCATATGAATATGAAAGCTAACTTTGACGAGAAGTTGTGGGCTTTAATTAATTTTATAATTTGGCATGATAAATATATGTAAGAATTTTCATACACATAACTCACTGCTTTTTTAATATTTGCTTAAATATCAAGAACTTATTGAATAATTAAGTAGAGCTATCTGGTTTACTCCACCTTAAATACTTAATTCATTGATATTGTTGGTTTTTCTTGTTTTTATGTCTTTAATTGAGCAAGATTTGAAATGCCTTATGAATAGATTAGTTAAGTTGGTTATACTGGAGGAGCCAAACAGATACCCTCAATAATTAAAATGGCACATTATTTGCAATATTTGATAATAATCACTTGTATTAATGGAGATTTTTATGAAATATAAAAAAGTCGATCGTTTCTACTTCTTAATTTTTTTATTTATAACCATTTTATTTGCTTCATCAGTACACGCAGCTACTTATTATGTAGATCAAAATCATCCTCAGGCAAGTGATTCAAATTCTGGGACAGAAGCATTTCCCTGGCTGACCTTGTATAACAGCACTGGAAAGCTGTATGCAGGAGATGTTTTGATCGTTAAAAATGGTACTTATGCAAGCAAAGCGAGTCAAGAATGGTATATTCCTGGCATCACATTCAGCAGGTCAGGAACATCAGGCAATCCCATAACTGTCAAGGCATATCCCGGCCATACCCCGGTAATAGACGGCAACACTTCAACTTGGCGAACGATAGGAGCTTATAATAAGAGCTATATCGTACTTGATGGGTTTAAGATAATTTATGGCGTAGTTGCCTTTCATACTTGTTCATACATTACTATACAAAATTGTGAATTGCAATACGGTCTAACAGACCCAGCAGACCCCTCTCATACAAATATGATAATAATAGAATCAACTCAATATGCAACTATTAGAAATAATAAAATATATGGGAACAAATATCATGCCCCTGGTGGGACTAACAACCAGGTGGCAATAATGCTGTATGGCAATAACAACAACACCATCATTGAAAATAATCTATTGTATGATAATCACTACGGTTATCGTAATAAATGTGGCAGTAATTGCCCTTCTAATCAATACAATACTATTCGATATAACATCTTTAGAGACCACACCTATAATGCTATCCTTCTTGGCGGATATTCGACAGCGAGCCAAAATGAAAGAATCTATCAAAATATTTTCCTGAATACACCTATGGCTATTTTTTTTAACACAGGCAACTCCGGTGCGCACGTTTACAATAATGTCTTTTATTGGGACGCTGGCAGTAATCCTTCACTCAGAGAAGGTGTTGGAATTATTGGAGGCTCGACTAACCCTAACCTACAAATATTCAACAATATATTTCGTGGATATTCTTCCCCGATAAGTAATGAAGTACCTTTGCCATCTGGGCTTTATATAGATTATAACAGCTATTCAAACTATATCGGGTTTTTTTATGACTGGTCATGGATAACTTTTAATCAGTTCAAGACAAATGTCGGCAACAACAACTATGTCCAGAACAACGTAGACCCTTTATTTGTGGATCCAACAAACAGGGATTTTCGTTTGCAATCTAACTCTCCTTGCCTCAATTCGGGCAGGGACGGTGTCAATATGGGCGCATATATTACTGGAAATGAAATCATTGGGCTGATTTCTGAAACTCGCTCGGATACCATTCCGCCATCTACACCCACCAACCTCACCGCAAATGCTATTTCCTCATCACAGATTAATCTTTCCTGGACAGCTTCTACGGATAACGTAGGAGTCACTGGTTACCGTATTTACCGTTGTCAGGGTTCGGGCTGCACTCCTACCACTCAGGTTGCTACTTCACCAACCAATTCCTATCAGAATACCGGCCTTGCCGCCAGCACAACATATCGATACTGCGTCCAAGCCTACGACGCGGCAGGCAATTTAAGTTCTTATTCTTCTACTGTTTCTGTTACTACTCAGCCTCAAGATACTACACCACCTGCATCTCCAACAGGATTTAGAATTGAGTAAACCCCGTCAGAAAGTTTCCCAACTTCCATTTTCAGCATTATTGCTCGCACGGAGCTCTCAGCAATCAAGCCCTGGCGTAAGAAGATCTTCAATCTTGACCTAACACATAGTTTATATTTTGAATAACATGATTTCTTTTAAAAGTAAAAGATGGTTAAAGGCACAGGAGTACGAAAAATCTTTCTGGGAAAAGACAGCTAACCATATTGTTTCAGGGATTTCGGGACAATTAAGCTGGTATGGCTGGAGGGCGGGAGAGCTCGAGAAACAATTAGTTAGGTATATGGATAATGGGAAGAAGAGGAATGCAAAAGTACTGGAGATAGGTAGTGGGCCAATTGGAATAGTGAGTTTTCTTAAATGGGGAGAGCGGTATGCACTCGATCCTCTTGAAGATTATTATGTTAATTACCCAATTCTTATAGAACTGCGAGATTCCGAGGTTAACTATTTGAAAGGACATGGCGAAAATCTCCCTTTTGATAATCGGATGTTTTCAATGGTTATTTTAGATAATGTAATCGACCATACCGAAAACCCCGATAGGGTTTTAAAAGAAATTATCAGGGTTCTTGAGCCTAAGGGTATTTTATATTTTTCTGTGAACCTTCACAGCAAATGGGGGGCCAAAATTCATTCCCTTCTTTCTAATATTTACATTGATAAGGGACATCCCTACACGTTTACTACTAAAAAAATACGGGATATTTTAAGAAAAAACAATTTTCAAATTGAAATCGAACTATTTGAAAACGAACAAGAAGTAAGGATAAAGGACTGTAAATCAAAAAACTTGAAAGAAAGAATTAAAGGATATACGGGGCTATCGGAGTTTTTGTATCAGGCGATCTGCTTAAAAAGTTAAAAATTTTATACTGTGACCTTTGGGGCCAAAGCCGATAGGGAGGGGTAGGATTAATACTCATAAGAATTACTAACAAGGTTACTTTTTACATAGTAATGGGACAAAATGTCAAATCCTTAATAAAGTATCCTTCGATTCCTCATAATTGAACCTTTCGTTAATAATCAAATCCACTTTAGCTACATTTCTTGATCAAGTTGGAATAACCAGATGGCAGTTACGGGGTTATTCTCTGTACAATTTTGTGCTCTTGATGTACCATCGTGTACTACCGAAGGGTGGGACAGAGAATATTCAGGCTGGCATCTATGTGAGGCCAGGTACTTTCGAGTCCCATG
>CAZLSE010000100.1:954-3402 GCA_964562055.1 uncultured Gammaproteobacteria bacterium | reverse complement strand
GCCGTCTTCGATCCTCCGTTTTTATTAACTCTAACCCGCGTCTTAACTGCGTCTTTGAATTGATTGGCAATTGCCAGCTTCCCTTTGTCAGTTAAGCCATAGATCTCTTTCCCTCTGGAATATATATATTGCAGTGCTAATGCTGTTTTTAGATCTCGTGTAAAGTTGCCTGGTACCTCTCCATTTTTTTGAAGCTGATATAAGACATCTTTTCTTGAAAATTCTTCGCTTTTATTACTCTCCTCCAAATACTTTCCTACTACGGTTATTATTTCAGCATTTGTTTTTGCCTTCGACTGACTAATTTGGTCCTTTATGGATAGGTTTGTTGCAGCCGCACTAGGAAGAACTCCGATAGAAGCTGTGGGTTTATACTCAATATCTCCTTCTTCTCTGCCGAGAAATGCGACTATCTGTCCCGCCTTTTGAAGGGTCGTTTCTTTCTCAAAAGATAATCCATCGCCACTTATTATTACTTTTATTGCCATAAAATTATTATGTAAATTATATAACTGATGTCATTATATTCTCCATATTGTAATTGTCAATAGAATTAATATTCTTGCATTTGACATTACAATACATATCTGTCATTCATTAGAGGTATATGGATAGTCAGAACAGTCTAAATAGTCCTATAACCTACTGTTTGTACGCACGAAAATCATCTGAAAGCGATGAGCGCCAAGCAATGTCTATTGACTCACAAATCAATGAAATGAAGGAAATCGCAGGAAAGGATGGCATTGTAATAAAAGACATCCGTTACGAAAGTCATTCGGCAAAACAGTCTGGAGAACGACCAGTATATAAAGTGCTTATTGCAGATATAATGCTTGGCAAATTCAATGGAATTCTTACATGGCATCCAGATAGATTGTCTCGCAATGCGGGTGATCTTGGTATGTTGGTGGATCTTATGGATTTAGGGAAACTGAAGGCAATAAAAACATACTCTCAATTATTTCAGAATACACCAAGTGACAAATTTCTCCTTATGATCCTATGTTCTCAGGCAAAGCTCGAAAATGACAATAAAGGAGTTAACGTAAAACGGGGGATAAAGATGAAGTGCGAGATGGGATGGCGGCCAAGTGGCGCGCCATTGGGGTATATGAACCGTGCATTTGGGGGAATTAAGGATATTATCGTTGATCCCGAAAGAGCGCCAATTATTACTGAGGCGTTTGAACGAGTAGCAAACCTTCATCAAAGTGGAAGAACGATAAAAGTGTGGATGGACAATAAAAACTTCCGAACAAAAACCAATAAGCCAATAACCTTAAGTATGGTTTATATGTTTCTTCATAACCCGTTTTACTATGGCTATTTTGAATTTCCTGTGGGAAGCGGCAAGTGGTTTAAGGGATCTCACAAACCTCTTGTGTCAAAAGAGTTATTCGACAAGGTTCAAACTCAGCTCTACAGCCCATATCGCCACTCATATTTGGGAAGACAATTTGCCTTCAAAGGGATCTTTACTTGCTACAACTGTGGATCGGGAGTGTGTGGAGAAGAGAGACACAGAAAACTAAAAAATGGAAGGTCTCGGAAACATATCTATTATCATTGCACCAGAGCAAAAAACATTATGTGCAGAGAGCCATATATTGAGGAAAGAGAACTGATACGACAACTCCTTATTGTGACGAGAAGAATATCAGATGAAAAACTCATCATTAATGACAAACTTCGAGAATCAATGAAAGAGTATGAAAAGATTTTGAAGGAAGCAAATTATATGAGTAAATACGACTTTGATGGAGAATTAAAAATAAGAGAGTATGTGGAATATATCATTCGAGATGGTTCAACTGGCGCAAGACGAGACTTAATTGACTGCCTCCCTATCCCAAAAAAACTCCATGAGAAAAAACTGACTAAGCAAAAGAAAGATCCGACTGAGTTATAAGGTAATAATATTTACTATAGATTTGGATAATACATTTAACAGCTAAATGGAGATCATCAAAGGTTGGATTATATTTTAATTTCCTTCTATCTTTGTCCCAATGAGCTTCCCATTTGTCGCTTCTTTCTGATATAGGATCTGTGTTCTTTAATAAAACACTTATGTCGCTTTTTACCGTACTGTCGTCAAGTACTCCTTTCCCATTAAAAAATTCACTAAATAATGATTCTCCTTCCGCATCAGGATATTCTTTTAAAAACCATTTTGTAGTTATTGCTTTCGAGTTTGCACAAATATCTTGTAATAGTCCAAGCAAGCTAACCGATTGAGGGTGTCTATCAATCAATCTCCTTACAACCATTGACATATAGGTAACATAATTGCGTTTAATAAATAAAAAGTGGTGCTTATCAATTTTCTTTTCATTATTATCTTTTGCTATCCGTAAAAACTCATCCATGTTTGTTTTTAGAATAGTTATTTGGGCAAGCAATTCATTCTCTATTATTTTTTTCCACTTATCGTATTTTAATGTC
>CAZLSE010000100.1:0-944 GCA_964562055.1 uncultured Gammaproteobacteria bacterium | reverse complement strand
AAAAATTCTTCATCAATTAATCCAACACAATTCTTAAAAATATTTAATATTTCAAAGTAGAAAGCGTAAACTGAAAAATATACTTTCCCTAGTGGCATCCCCGCCTTTTCATCAATTAATTCTAAAAGCTCCACGTTTAAACCTCGTTGAACAACACCAACTACAATTCCTTTAGGATATAGCTTCATATAGGTATTCTTTTCGTATGAGTGGGCAATATGATTACGTACATCGGTTACCTCTTTCAACAATTCTTTAAAATCGCTATTAATTTTGTAATTCGTATATTTTTTAACTATTTCTAAAAACGATTTTGCATTAAAAAAGAATGATAATATTGCAGTTGCTTCAATTTCCATATAATAAAATCCATTTTTGTCAGTGTCATTTGGGTAATATTCTTTTGCTGTTTTAAATTGAAAAAAACTATATAAGTTGGCGAATATTACTCGTAATATTTTCAATATATATCTGATTTATTAGCGTAGTATCTACTCTATTTTTATCAATAAAGGCATTAAATACAGATAGAAAATTATCTTCATAATCCATGTATTTGTCGTTTAATTTAAGTAGTTCTTCGGGTAACTTAATTTCTCCTGATTTAACAAAAGTGCAATATTTCATAAGTTGATTTGTTACTACATATTATAGTTCTTTGAATAAATATAAGATGTTTTGGTACAAGTCCACGTTCTCTATTCGCAATATATCTACTTCTACAGGCTACAGTATTCCAAGGGTAAATGGGGTTTTGGGCTGTTGTGAAGATAAAAATGACTCTGAAATGGGGGTAACTGGAAGGTTTGGAACCGTTGTAAGGCTCAAATCTCTATCGCTTTATGGACTTATCTATACCAAACTCTATCATTTGGTACGTGACCAATTATGCTCCCCCGTGTGGATTCGAACCACAAACCTTGTCGTTAACAGCGACCTGCTCT
>CAZLSE010000099.1:0-3439 GCA_964562055.1 uncultured Gammaproteobacteria bacterium | reverse complement strand
TCTGATATTTGTTTGTTTATATCCTTAACACCATCAGGAGCAGCTTTTTCTATGGCTGTTTTAAGTTTATTATAAAATGCAGTATAAACTGTTTCAATTGCAGTAACATCTGGTTCAGGTCGGTTATATGACCAAGCTCCTTTTGTTCCAGCACCTCTTTTAATATTTGTCGCATCTACCAAGTTAACCAGTCCGTTTTCGGTAACACTATTAATTTCATCTCTTAAATTTTTAACAGATTTGGATATATTTTTTATATCACCAAAATTCTTGGTTTTACTTGTTGAAAGTGATTTTACTGTTTCTTCGAACACATCATCTAAATTAACAAAGGCATTGCTTCCTTGAAGTTTAGTATCTAACTCACTAACAAGTTTGTTTATAGTTGTGTGAGTCTTAGTAACCGTATCTTTTAACGAGCCGCCGACATTATATTTAGTAAGATTTTCAACCTTAAAACCATCAGACAAGTCTCTTGAGGTTGGTCTAATGACTGTCTGCTGTATTTTCTCTCCTACTGGTTTTAACACTCCTTTTTTAGCGCCTGAAAGTCCTGCTCCTACAACTGGGGATAGTCCAGCTACAAGGCTAGAAACCAATACATCATCATTGACTTGACCTTTTTGCATAGCTGACTGACCACCAACAAGCGTAGCTTCTGACAGTGCTTTTGAGCCAACCTTTGCTACTGTTCTTAACTTGTTACTAGATGATAATAATTTTGATCCCTCAACAGCACTCGCAATTTTAGCTGATTTACTACCAGGTATTAAAAACTCTGCAATTTGTTCAGCTCCAAATCCAATCTTTTGTGATGTGTTTTTAGGCGATAAAACTTTGCTTTTAAATTGGTTAATGTCTTTGTTTAGGTCTTTAGATGCTTCTGTATTCTCAGTATTAAAAAGTTTGTTCATTGCATTCGCACCTAATTGCCCAGTACTAACAATAGTACTACCAGCACCTTTTAATACTCCTTTACTTATATCCTTGACACTATCACCGACTGACTCCCAAAACGTCTTTGCTTTCGGTTGCTGTGTTTGCATAGATGGGGCATTTGAATCATATTTTACCTTAAAATCATCTACTACAAATTTAATCGTGTCATCAGACTCGTTATTAGCGACCATTTTTTGAACGATTTGATCTAATTGTGTTCTTTTATCTTCGGTTAACATATTAGTAATTATACTTAGCTCTTAATGAATCAACGCTCATTTGATTACCATTATCAGATTTAACATATCTACCTGCATCACGTTGAGAGTTTTTATAACTTTCAATATCTCTATTTAAAGTATCCTTTAATGCTTGGATTTTATAAATAGCAGTTTCGGGCATATCTGTTAATGTAGCAAGAATCTTCTTATATTTTTCTTCATCTTCTTTTCTTAAAACACCACCCTCTAAAGCCTTACCAACTGTCTGTCTTACTCTATCAACATCAGCTTGAACCTGTCTAGCTTTTGACCAAGGATTATATTGTTGCAACCCCTTTAATGGACCAATATATTGTAAGTTGTCTTTCACTTTTTGCTCAAGCACATCAAGACTAGCCAAAGCAGATTTAGTTTGTTCTATTTCCTTAATTGCAGTATCACTAAGGGGTTTATTAATAGACGTCCCTGATTCTCCAGCTCTTTTTATAACTTGATTAACAATACCTTTGGGAATATTAGAAACCGTAGCCTGACCTTTGTTCAGTAAATCAACCCAATAATCAACAGTATCATTTTTTTGGTTGCCACTAATCAATGAACCGCTTCCGCCCTCTATTTGATACATAGATGCAATTACATTATTTTTTTGTTCAGGTGTTAATGACAGCCATTCTTGGTCACTCATTGCTGTATGCACCCATCTTGGAGCTCCACTTTGTGTATAAAAAGCCTGTTTATTTGATGAATTTGCTGATAAATCAAGAGCCTTAATAGTTGTTTGAATTGGGTCTCCTAAAAACTTAGCTGTAAATAATTTTGGGTTATCTGGAAATGAATCTCCGATAACATAATCCACTCCTTCAACTAAACCTAATGTTTTTGCAACATCAGTAGTCATTGCAGTTGGGTTATTATGCCGATCAGTTCTCATTCCAACGTTTACATCACCATTAGAAGAATTAAAAACAATCGGCTCTCCATTAATTCCAGTTGTCATCGTAAACTTACCAGCAGTATCTTTTTCAAAGATTTTAGAGTTTTTTATCTTTGACTGGACTGTAACCATTGAATCATTAAGAGTAATCCCTGCATCATAATACTTGTCCATCGTCTTTTTAATAAATGCTTGATTTTCTGGTAAGTATTGAGGTGATTTTGTATAAAGGTCATTAAGCTTTTTAGTCCTCTCTGCAACTGAATCAGTCAATAGTAAACCCGCCTTATTAACAATTAAGGGGTTTGAATCCATTAGTTTTTGGAATTCTTGTTTATTAGCCTCGACATTCTTAATTCTAGTCTCTAAATCAGTCACAGCCCTATCAATAAGTTTCTTTTGTTCTTCGCTTAGATTCAAGACTTTACTATAAGCATTGGCTTTATCGGTAGCGTAAAAACTCTTGACTGTGTTCAAGAAATTTATATGGTCATTAGTCATCTGTGTGATAGTGTTCGCTCCTTTGTCGAGTATATCAAAAGCTAAAGTAAAATTACCGTCTATGGCACTCATAGCGGCTTGAGCTGAAGCTATCTTAGAAGTGTAGTTTTCCTTAACTGCGTTTTGTCTGCCTTGTGAAATACTTGCCATCGCTGGGATAGAAGCCTCTTGGTCGAGCGCATCTTTCATCAGCTTAGAATATGAAATAATATCGTTAGTTAATGATACCTTTGATTCTATAAGGCTCTTATAATCAACTCCACTGATGCTATCAACTAGAGTCTTGTATTGGGCATTAATCTGGTCTTTAAGAGGGCTTACTTGAGCATCATAGCTGTTAACTTGATTTTGTTCGTTGGTCTGTATTGTTTTTAAATCTGCTTCTGCTTGGGTTCTTTGCTTTTCAGCTTCTTGTAGTTGGGTTGCCTTTAGGTCGTTGAGTTGCTTTTGATAATCTGCTAACTGTTTTTCAGTGTCGGTCTGGGTGTTTTGAGCATACGATAATTGAGCCTGAGTATTAGCACTAGGCAAAGACTCTTTAATATTCGGAGCTGATAAACCCGCTTGTAGAGTAGCTGAAGAAATGCCGTTGTTGCGGTTCTGTGCATAAGTACCAAAGCCAGCTTGATTATTGATGACAGGGGGTGTATAAGAGACTTCTTTGCCTCCTGCTTTGGATAAAGCACTTAAAGCGTTTAAGTCAGCTATCTTAGTGTTTGTGTCGGCGGTGTAATAACTGCCGTCTTTTTTATAGAAATTTGTAGCCATATTTATATTATATCATATTAGAGACCTAAGACTATTATTTTACTGCCACTACCCATAGTTGCAGAGCCGTCAAGCC
>CAZLSE010000098.1:0-3439 GCA_964562055.1 uncultured Gammaproteobacteria bacterium | reverse complement strand
AAAGATAACATTTATTGATAAAAAAAGCAAACTATTTTATGCTCCGGTTAATAACTTTCTCATCAATTCCTAAACTTAATGCCAACCTTTCATATTCTGCTCGTGCTGGACCATCTCCAATAATATCAAGATGCCAATTAATATGGTGCGCCCTGAGTTCGGAGAGTGATTGAAAAAGAAATTGTATTCCTTTTATGTGTGAAGAACCCATAAGTCCAACAAATAATAGTTTTTTAGTGGTATTTTTATGGGATGTATCAAGATTGAGGTAAAAAAGAGTTGTGTCAACTACATTCGGAACTACTTTAAACTTTGCTGTAATGTGATATTCTTCAATTGCTTTTTGTAGTGTTAAACTTACCGGAAGAACTAAATCAGACCAACCAAAAGCCAACTTAGCTTGCAAAATACCTACCTTGGAAAGCAATTTTCTTGGGAAAACAGATGAGTGTTCCGTAATCACCACTGGAATATTGTAAAGTTTACTAATCAACACCGCAGGAACCCCAGCTTCATAAATATGAGCGTGTATAATATCGGGTTTAAACCCTAAAGATACAATATGTTGAAATCCTTTCATAACGATCCAAAGAAAGTTAAAATACGAAATAATTCGAATGGGTAATTTTTTTCTCCAAACTCTGTAAGTTAATATTCCTTCAGTAATTCTTCCATCAGCTTCTTTTTCTATCCGGTATAGGCTTTTTAGGTTCGAGATATTTACCAAACTGTGTAAGACGATAACTTCATTGAATAAACTAACAGCCTTTGCATGTTCACGGACAAAAACCCCGCTAACTAAATTTTCCTTTGTAGGATACCAAGTTGTAATAAAAAGGATTTTCATTAATCCCCTCTACTTCCTTATCTCAATTGAGATATTAAATTCGCTAAATGTCTCGTATGTTCTTTCCGGCTGAATTCCTTTCGAAATTGAGAATTTATCTTTATTTGATATTTCCCTGTTTGGTAGTTGTCAAAACATAATTCAATGGCTTCCTTGATCTGATCTAAATCATTTGACAGAATGTAGGCATTGCTTGAAAATCTACGAATAATGCTTTCTAGTTCTCCACCTTGTTTAATCAGGCATAGCATTGGTTTTCCAGTAGCCAGGTATTCATATACTTTGGTTGTCATGACATCCAATGTCTCAATCAAAAGAAGAACATGAGATTTATTTAAGTATTCTATGGCCGCATCATGAGTAACACGATCGATATAAGTAATAAATTCCGATAGCCCTCTGCCTTCAATCATCCCTTCCACTTCATGGTACTTTTCTCCGATAAAAAAAACGCGTAGTTGATTGGTTTGAATATTTTTTTCAGTAATCACTTTTTGAAGGGCAGCTAAAAAATATTTTGGGTCTCTGGTTTTTTGTTTGGCATAAAAATTACCAAGATGCAATATAGTTAATTGTGGATATAAATCGTTTCCTGAGGTCGCGATTTTGTCTTGATTAAAGCCATTATAAACTATCTCTACCCGGCCCTCGAGGAACCTGAAATGCCTAAGGTATCGATCCTTCATCTCTTGATGCGATACAATCAGTAAATCTGTATTGCGTAGCAGGTAATGTTCGAGTGCTTTATCTCCTTTTAGTATAAATTTCCTTAAGGATTCTATATGCTGCCGAAATGGATTTAAGCTCCATGCATCCCTATAGTCTACAACAAGTTTTATTCCAAACCACTTTTTTAAAAGAACCCCTCCCAGAGCTTGATAGAAAGGTGGACAACTGATTAAGACTACCTCAACTGGAATCTTTCGCAATAGGTTAACCGCTTTTTTCAACATAAATAGGGACCAGATTAAACTCTCCAGACCCAGAGGCTTATTTATTGGAAACGTTGTGGCATAAAAGGTGTCATTTTTTTCAACTATCGATTCTGCATCGTTATGAAACATCGGCCTTTTAGTAAGGATATAAGTTTTCCAACCAAAGTTTGGCAAATAATAAGCAAACCCTTTCGTCCGAATAGCCCCTACTTCTTTTTGAGATGAATGAAAATAACTGATGATTAAAACTTTCCTCATTATGTTTCCACTTGGGAAGTAATTTGCTGATATATTAATTTGAGTTGTTTAGCCCTTACTTCCCAAGTATGTTTATCCATTATTCTTTGGGCTGCCTTCCCCAACTCAAATCTCAATTTTGGGTCTTTAACTAGTAGTAAAATCTTTTCACTTAGTTCTGATTCATTCTTATAAGTTAATCCGTTGACCCAATCGGTCAAAACTTCTTTCACACTATCTGTTCTTTCTGCAATTATGGCTTTACCGAGTGCCATATATTCAAATATCTTCATTGGAAAACCGTTTATCGACCAGTCATCCGAATAAGCAATATGAGCCTTTTCTATGTAATCGAATATCTTTTCGTGAGAAACGTATCCTAAAAATGTAACATGTTCTTCTAATCCAAGGCTTAATGCCATTTCCTTGTAACGCATTACTTGGTGCCCTTCTCCTAAAATTAGCAAATGAAGATTTGGTAACTCAGCGATTAGAGTTGGAAGTATTTTAAATAGTGAATCCAGTCTATAATGGTTTATTTGCCCAACAAAAATAAGAACAATCTTTGATTCATGAGTGGAGTCTTTTGTAGCATATTTTACGTTTTTCAATACAGATTCAAACACACCATCTCGGATTACATAGATGGGTTTATCTATTCGCTTAAGAATCAATTTCCTATGTTGTTCATTGATCGTAGTAATAAAATCCACTTGGCGCAAGAGAAAATCTTCTATGGATGAAAGTATTTTCTTCGCTGCATCAAACATAAAGTGTTTTGGGGTATTTATAAATTTCTCTATTGCGAGAATCCCCATAAGATCAAATTGTATAAAGCAATAATTATTCAAATGTTTAATAATGAAAGCGACCGGGATTGTAAAAATTGAATTAATTAAAACAATATTGAATGGACCGGTTTTTTTTTCTCGAAACATAACAGGTAGAACAAATATATTGAAAAAGATCAGTTGAATCAAATTTGATGTTGAAAAAAGAGGTATCTTGTAAACTTTCGATCCTTTATACGTATCTACTTCATATCGACGTTTTTCATTGCTCGTAATATAGACCACATCTATTAATTGCTTTGCTAAAGCCTCCCCAATACTTTTAAATCGGATAAGGTCAGCCCGCGGGTTTGGTTTATCAAAACGATCGTGAGTCATCATGCAAATCTTCATCATACAAACCTTATTTTCCCCACCCTATTTCAAACAGATATCGCTAATAAGGACGTATTTAGCATCGACTAAACTTTTTAGCATTTCTTTCTTTTCGTCAATATTTTGAAGAGAAGTAATTAACACACAGTCTGGTTTTAATTCTTGAACCCGACTCACCGGCTCAATCTCATATCCGAAAATGATTTGAGGTTTGAATTTTTCATCGTCCTCGACAATCCCTACCAGTTTCAGAT
>CAZLSE010000097.1:2823-3447 GCA_964562055.1 uncultured Gammaproteobacteria bacterium | reverse complement strand
ATAGTCACTAAAGACAAATTTTGGGATGTGAGCGATGTTAAATTTCATAGTATTTTTTTACAGCCGTTGTGGAAGGATTATTGAAATTCATTTGAAGTATTAAATTCATTGGAGGATCCTGAACATGGGAAAGAATATACATATGTTGAGGGCTTATTTAAAATTTTGGATGATGTACGCTATACGATATCAGGACGAACGCTCATACAAAATCAAGCGTCATGAAGCCTATTCTCATTGGGAGAATATTGAACCCTTAACTCCTGAAATATTTAGCAGCCTAGAGAATCAAATCAATCAAGAATTAAGCCAATTTTTTAAAACAATGAATATCCCTGGGATGTATGCTGAAAGGCATTAAAATGAGTGAAACTGTTTTGGAACGGTTGGAAAAATTGAAAAAGCGTTACAAAAATTGTTCTTGTTGTGACGGATCTTTGCTTATAAAAAAGCAATTAAAATAGTCAAAGATAACACCCCTAGCCAAGATAAATATCAAATCAGGGATTGGGAAAAAATCAAATGAAAACACAACTAGTCCGTTGTAAAGGCTACAAAACCTGTATAATGAAAAAACATTGTGGACATACTCAACCCCACAAATATAATAAATGTTGCCGTTTA
>CAZLSE010000097.1:0-2787 GCA_964562055.1 uncultured Gammaproteobacteria bacterium | reverse complement strand
AAAAGGAAGATCTAATGAAACTATTAACCAGAAAACAAATAATTGAAGAATGGTCAAAACAATCTGAAGAACACCTCAATTCTAAATGTTGCCCTATATGTAGAGATATTTTAACCCAAACTGAATCCAAAACAACCTTTTATTGTGATAATTGTAGTTTACATATAGAGATAATGGATTCAAATTCAGATATAATAGTGAGAATATACCCCTAAAAATCCACATAAATCGTACTAAAATCCCTAAAATCTCACTTATTTTACCCAATTTCATCTAAAATTTAATACTTTTTTAACAAAATCTATTTACTTTTCACTAAAAATTAGTATATTTAGTGTAAATATTATGAAAACTATACCAGTTAAAACCTTAAAAAATACCCTTGGTCCAACTCTATATACTAAACTAAAAAGAATTGATAAGCTGAACCCCAAATATATAATGTTTGTAGCAAATTACATTACTAATGGATTTAATGGGACTGAAGCCTATATGAAATCCGTGGCTAGGAAAGGAACAAAACCTGGTGGTGTGACGCAGGATGTGAATAGGCTATTGGAAAATCCTAGCATTAAGCAAGCTATTCAGATAGTCATTGATGAGTGGTTGGGTGAGAAAAAGCTGAAGTTGGAAAAACAAATAATTGAGACTTTGACGGCTAGGGCATTTTATGATATTAATATGTTTATTCATCAGGACGGATCCCCAAAGTTTTCAAAGATTGAAGATGTCCCAGAACAATGGCGTTGTGTTATAGATGGTATTGAATCCAAGGCATACGGGAAGGATGCGAATGTTGTAAAGATTGTTTTGAAGCTGGCTGACAGGGAAAGGGCTATTGAAAAACTGTCCAAATACATTGAGTTGTATAAAGAGAGTGAAAAGCAAGAATTGCTCATGACTGATGAGACAGCTAAAAGGCTTGCATCCATATTCAGACCTTCAACACAATCTCAAATTCCAGATTCTGTGAAGGAATCTTCACAACCTGAAGAGGGTTAAATATGGGATTGTGTATATCGGTACAAACAGGACAATCTATTTTTATTGGTAATAAGATTCGAGTACAAATTTACAAGATAAATTCAAAAAATAACATTAAATTGCGGATTGATGCCCCAGCAGATTTACTCATAACCAGAGGGCAAAAGGTGCCAGCCCTGAAGAGTCAAAAATATTCAAAGGATTGAAATGTGCCAAAGTTCAATTTCACGGAAAAAGACCTCATATACATCAGAGATCATCCCCATATGTTGGGATATTTGGTTGGCAAAGATAAACTAACTGAATTACACAGCAATTGGATAAAATATGTATGGTATAGTGATAGACATAGGTCTTTGCAGGCTCATCGTGGTTCATACAAAACCACAGCTGTCACTGAAATCGGATCTATTTGGTGGTTATTATTTAATCCCAATGATAGGATTGGAATTGTGAGAAAACCTTATACAGAATCAGCCAAAACAGTTAGCACTATTAAACAATACTTTGCTACAGAAGGCATACAAGCCCTGTTTAGGTACGCTCATGGATTTGTTCCTAAATTGAGACAAAAGAAGGAAAACAGCCTGATATTCAATTTTAAAAAATCCATAACCAAAGAGGGAAATATTGACGCATACGGTGTGGATGGAAGTTTAACTGGAAATCATTATGATAAGATTTTGTGTGATGATTTTGTAACATTAAAAGACAGAATATCGAGGGCTGAAAGGGAAAGGACAAAACAGGGTATAATGGAAATACAAACCAACATAATTGATCCAGGCAAACAGTGTATGTTCGTTGGGACACCTTGGCACAAGGACGATTCTTGGAAGATAGTCCCAGACCCAATCAAATTTGATGTTCATAAAACAGGAATATTGACCCCAGCAGACATAGCTAATAAACAAGCTAAAACAACCAAAGTGTTATATGCTTGTAATTATCTTTTGGAACATATAGTGTCCGACGCAGCTATATTTGCGGATCCTGTATATGAAACTTGGGTTTTGGATTGTGAAAAGGTTGTGGCTCATATAGATGCTAAATATGAAGGGGATTGCACTGGGGCTTTGACTATAATGGGGTTGAGGAAAGATGGAAAAATACAGGGTATTGGATTTATATTTGAGGAAACAGTGAAAGAAAAAATTGATTGGATTTTGGATAAATGCTCAAAATATAGGGTGAAGGAAATATACAATGAAACCAATCCTGATAAGGGATACACTGCGGATGAAATAAAGAAAAGGGCTAGGGAAAGGCAAATATCATTGAGAGTATTTACATATGCTGAAAGAACAAACAAACACATCAAGATTGTATCCTATTTGAAAAACTATTGGACACAATTATCTTGGGCACCAGAAACACAAGATGAATATATGGTGCAGGTGACGGACTATGCTGAGGGTCAAAAGCCTGACGATGCTCCTGACAGCGCAGCTAGCTTATTGCGTGAAGCCTTTTATTCAGCAAGTTTGGATATGAGCCTATATACAGCATAAAAGGATAATTTATGATAACACGGATATTGGAAAAGATATTAAAATGGGTGAATTTAGATCCCAAGACTGAGACGCAATCTCAAAAACAGCACTCTGGGTGCCCTCATTGTAAATTTATCAATGAAAGGTTTTTAGGTATTAAAAAGGGCACTTTGAGAGAGTATTGGTTGATGACAGAAGTTTTTGTATATTTACATAATGTAAAAGATTTTTGTGACTACAATGGAGGGTTAAAATCATGGTTGAAAAAGAGTTGAAAAAATTTAGCGTTAACAAGGTGGATGGATGGGTT
>CAZLSE010000096.1:0-3503 GCA_964562055.1 uncultured Gammaproteobacteria bacterium | reverse complement strand
CCAAAAATCCCCACCCTTTCTCGTCAGCTCGCTGAGCATGCCGAAGCGCAGGGCTTGCACGGTCTTTTTGTCGGCTTCCGCACAATCAACCCTTCTGTTGTTTTTTTCTGTCACACTTTTTGCAATCCACCCACATTTGGCACATTGCTTTTTCTCGTTCCTCAAAAAAATCTGTAAACAGGAATCAAAAATGCAGTGAAAATGGGAATCCAACTACAGTAATTATGGGAACAACTATACAGTAAAAATGGGAACAGAAATACAGTAATAAGTTATCACAATTATATTAACCTGCGTATCTTGGCAGTCAAATTTAAAAGTCAATGCCATGGACGCACAAAAGAAAGGACTTATTATTATGTATCACCAGATTCATTCACTTCGTAAGAACGAGGGCTTTTCCATCCAACGGATTGCCGATTATCTTCAGATTAACTTCCGTACGGCAAAAAAGCTACTCGAAATGAGCGAGGAAGATTTTGACCGTTTTATGGATAA
The DNA here is from genome assembly GCA_964562055.1 of uncultured Gammaproteobacteria bacterium. Classification (GTDB taxonomy): domain Bacteria; phylum Patescibacteriota; class Microgenomatia; order UBA1406; family GWC2-37-13; genus JAKBEU01. The sequence continues at coordinate 3,005 of CAZLSE010000096.1, read as the reverse complement.
AAAGTTTTCCAAGCCATGTCTGTTAGATCCTTACAAAGATTTTATTGTTCGCTATTGTAATTAGCAAATTAAAAATCACCAGTTTTTCGCAAATGATTTTCACCAGTTTTTCGCAAGTGTAAATCACCAGTTTGTAACTGATTAATTATTTTATTTATTTCTCTTTTTTTGTTGCTCTCACGAAGCGTAAGCAAAGTGAGAGCAACAAAAAGCCAAAACGTTATTCGGCTTTAAAAATCGTTTTACGATTGTCCATTCTGTAGCTGGGACCATCAAGTTTTACCACCTCACAATGGAACAGTATCCTATCAAGTAATGCAGTCGCCAACACCTCATCATCCAGTACCTCTACCCATTCGGTAGGCGATTTGTTTGTGGTGATAATCAGCGAGCATTGTTCGTGCAGATTGTTTATAATGTTAAACAAGGCCACTGCCTCATTTTTCTTCATAGGGAACATCATCATGTCATCAATAGCAATTAAATGAGCCTTCATATATCTTTTATACATACTGTTGGCCGATTTGCTTACCTCCATCATGTTAATCAATCGCACTAAATCCGCCATGGTAGTAAAGTATGCCTTGTATCCTTTCTGGATGGCGTCATTCACCAGCCCTCCTGCGATGTATGTTTTTCCTCTTCCGCTTGGCCCCATCAACACCAGATTATAAACCTGATCAACCCACAGAAGTTCTCTCAGTTGCATCAGTTGCGATTTGGGGATGCTATTGGGAGCTTTATAATCATACCTGTCAAGATCATTAAACCGGGGCAGATTGGCCATTTTTATTCTGCGTTCATATTCGTTTCTTTGTCGCAGATTCACTTCGTTTTCCAGAAGCAACGAGATGAATTGCATATATCCGGGATTATTAATCTGGGCATTATGCACCATCTCCTGCAGATGTTCACGAAGATATGGTAGTCTCAGATAAGCTGCATGCTGTAGTAGTCGGTTTATTTTTTCCATACCTTGATTAAATTTTCATAAACGTTAATACTGCTTTTCTGCGGTGTCATATCCTGCGTTGACTCCTTGCTGATACGGGGGACAAACTGGATGTATTTCTTCACCTTGATGCATTCTTTCTGATGATGATACTGAGCAGCATCAACAACCTTATGGCCATTGTACTGTTCGTTCCGGAGGCACAACTCCAACGCCCATACAACCGACTTGACAGGATAATCTGTAATACATTTTTTAAGTACCTGCAGGTTATCTCTCATATGCCTGGGATGCCGTTTATGAACCAACTCTATAAACTTAACCAATACCTGTTGATTGTCTTGAGCCATCAACTTCACAACTTCTGCTTTGTAAGTGGCAAGTTTACCCTCTCGTTCCCGTTTGTGTGAGGTGTTACGGATTGTCTTGCCCTTTTCGACACACACAGAATGTTGCGCGATAAGCTCCTGTATGGTATTGTATACCCTTAGCTGTTCATCTTCAATTTCCACTTTCACCACTGTATTAGAACCCTGATAGGTACCCAGTGGCAAACTATAAAAGTTACCGCTGTAACTTATTGTGTTATCTGGTCTGACTTTATACGATTTCTGTTCAACAGGTTTATAATAAGCACATGCATAGGGCCGTAGGTGTTTCTTCTCAATAGCCCACTCTCTGACCGGATACAGATGTGTGCCTGCGTGTTTCTTTCCATTGGCTGTTCGCGCCAGCCACCCGATAGCCTGTTCATTGAGAAGATCGATACTGATAAACGTTCTGCCACGCAGGAAATTCTTCTTCACATATCCAATCACATTTTCAATCTTCCCCTTACTTTGCGGGTCCGCCTTATGACAGAACTCAGCCTCAAATCCCGTTTCTTGACGATAGGAACGAAACGCTTTGGTCAGCAGGTAATCACCCAAATTCTCATCCTTAAGAAGTACTTTGTCCTGATCATAAATAATCTTTTGGGGTATCCCTTCAAAATAGGCAAAGGCCCTTTCGTGTGCATCCACCGTTGAAGATGTTGTAAAAGGGTGTGTTTGAAAACACACAAACTTATATCTGCTACGGCTTAAAACCATCGCAAAGAAATAAACCTTAACCCTCGTGCCATCTTCCCGCGCCTGCCAGCGTTCTCCAAAATCAACCTGTGCTTCATATCCATAGGCTGTTTCAGGGAGCTTTTCCATTTGGCGGATGGAAACCATCGGTTTGGATATACCTTCAGCCAAACGAACATGCTGAACAAAATTATACACAGTTTTACTGTTAACTCCCACAAAATCAGGGTCGCGCTCTTTGAGCAGATCCTCTATTTGTGCTGCTGAATAGCCGGAATCTTTGTTTAACAGTTGCTTTACCAAACCGTAATAACCATCCAGTATCTTGACTGAAGTTCTGCGTTTCTGAACATAATCCATAAACTCAGATTCGCTCATCGACAGATATTTACGGATAGTGACACGATCCAAACCCGTCCTTCTTTTAATTTCACTCTTGGATAGTTTCTCATTAATGAATAATTCTCTAACTTTGTACCACATAATCTCCTTTCTGGGGAGCTTTAAATTAGTCTTCATGTTTTTGTCTTTTTGGTTGAAATACAAATCTATGAAGACTTTTTTTATTCCCCTATCTGGTGATTTTCGTTTGCCAAAATCTGGTGATTTTCACTTGCCAAAAATTGGCGATTCAAAGTTACTGATTACAGCTATCTCCAACAGTTTGAAGATGCCCCTGCATCGGTGGTACACGACCGCATTAAAGAGCATTTTCCATTGTTTCCACTTGTTGATCCAAAAACAGTGTACAACTACGTCATGCATCTTCGCAAGCAGTTGAACATCCCCAAGGTTACAGCCAGTGAGCGTCACTACTCTGCAGTACCTGACCTTGCACCAGGGGAACAGGCACAGGTTGATTTTGGAGAAAAGAAATTACGCACCAGTAATGGCGAATGGGTAAAAGTGTATTTTTTCATTATGCTGCTTTGTTATAGCCGGCAAAAATATGTGTTGTTTCGGGATACTCCGTTTACATCTGA
>CAZLSE010000095.1:0-3617 GCA_964562055.1 uncultured Gammaproteobacteria bacterium | reverse complement strand
TTCTTCGAAAAGTAAAAACAGTAAGGCGTTTCTACCAGTATATTTTAGAATCCTAAAATGGAAAGCTCTGTCAAACAGTGAAATGTTTCCCGAGGACAAACAAAATTTAGAGGTAGCTCTTACAAAACTTGGAACATAACAAATTTATATGGATATTTGTGATTCTTTTTTAATTTCTCCAACTTTAAAGTCATTGGATGAATTAAATGAGTGGGTGACATTTTCAATAAAACACTATAGACCTTCATCTTCAGAAGACAATTATTTTACTGACACCACTTTAGATGGTACTTTTATAATTTCTGAAAAAAGTTTGAAGTGGTTAAATACTTCTACGGAAGTGCAAAAATTAATAGCTGTAGTGTTTGAATTTCTAAATGAGGTGTATCTTGTCGCGTGTAAAAAACTTGATTTATTAATGATGGCGAGACGAAAAGCGGATGCTCGTTTTACAGAAAGAATGAAAGAAGCACACAAAAAATATTTTAAAGTGAAAGTAATAAAATATTTAGCCTCAGCAAGAGTAACACGTGCAATGGATGATTAAATCAAAGAAAGGCAACCGAACTTTTCTAAAATGAATGCGTGGAACCATCAAATAAAATATTTGCACCAAATTGCATTAGAAGGTATAGATTTTCCTTCACAAAAGCGGGGCACTCTTATTTACATCAAATAGATTGGCGTTCTCGTTTGTATCCTTGCGGAAGATTTACTTACACAAGTTCGAATATGATTCGTTCAAGCAAGAAAAAATATTTTTAAACGCTTTTTAGCAAAAGTACATAGTGATCAAAAGCAAACGGAAGGATAGTTCCTAGACTATTTTAATAAAAACATATTACCTATGGTAGCAAAATGCATGTCATTGGGATTAATACAGATGGTGTTACTCCCAGAATTTGTAGCCCATTTGAAAAAAGCAAAGAAACCAGCACTGTATTCTTCTGCGTTTTATAGATATGTGGAGGCCGCGATTCAAGACAAACAAGAAAATATTTTTCAAACAACACAATTAGTTGCAATTGATGTGTCTACGTCAGTCTATGTAAGATTAATGACTCTTTTAGGGTTGCGAAAATATTGGACACTGCTAAATATTGGGTTGAACACACCCCATGATATGTACGAAGAAATAGTAGCTTCCACGTGAGAAGTGTTGAATACAAATAACTTCACGTTGTATTCAGAAATGCAACTTGTACGCAGTGACGTGAAAAAATGTGCTATGAGTATGGCGTATGGAGTTACTTACAGAGGGAGAACAGAACAGTTAATGGAAAAAGAAAAATTCCAAGTATTAACAATATGCACAACTTGCAGAGTTAACCACAGCCTTAAAATCGGGATTCCAGAATTTGCCACTTTTCTAGAAGATATCGAAGCGATTGCAGCTTATTTGGTAGCGAAAACAATGAAAGAGGGCACGCTAGTGGAAAAAGTAAAAATAGGAATAAGGATGATACTGGTGATAATAGGAACATTGTGGCGTCAACTATTAGAGCTATGTAAAGTAATAGTAGAAGGTTGGAAAGAAGTAGTAAATCTGGTAAAAACATGTATAGAAGGATTAGTAGAAGGGATAGAGGTAGGGATATATAGTAATACAAGGAATAAAAACTGTAGTAAAAAAAATATTTAAAGAGGAAATATTGTTTGTAGGAGTAGGAATTGCGGTGTTGTATTTTATGGATGGTTTAATCTACGATCTTTATAAGACCCATTTACTAAATTTATTAGAATGGTCTTTAGGAGAAGTACAAGGTCTTTCTCAACATTTATTTAATCATGAAAAAAACTAGAATCCGCAGGAAAAAATGTATTCTCATTTTCTAACTTTATTAAAACCAATGAAGTGGGTTGATGGGCTTAGCCAAAGTGGTAGAGTATTGGAAAGAGCCACTATTTTTAATAGCGATGGCACCTTGGAAAAAATAGAGACTGTAGAAAGTGAAAAATATGAAGGAAGGTATTATACGTCGAAAGAATATACAAAAAAAATTGTAGGATGCACTATGCCAAAATTAGTAACCTCAAGAGAAACATGGGCATTCCAGAAAAATAAAAGCTTTCTGTTTTGATGTGGTAAATACAATACAATCTACTTTTTTGCCTATTTCATATCTAGAATTAGTAGTATTTCATTCTTTGTGGAGCTTTGGATTGAATCTGGATAATCCTTTTTCTGTATAAAAGGTGTTGTGTTCGTATTCGTGAATGCGTGTTTTTATTTTTATATTTTTGTATTTAAAGGTTCTTATATTCAAAGAAGTAAAAGCAATAGATGGATGCCTTGGTAAATATATGTGTTTTAAATATATTGAGAATGCAGTCTTTTGTTCTGTGAAAATATATTTGTCTAAAGTTTATGCAAATTCAGTGAATTGAAACATCTTAGTAACTGAAAGAAAAGAAATCAAACGAGATTTTGGTAGTAGTGGTGAGCGAACTCGAATTAGGTGTTACGGAATTTTCTTTTTAGAATAGAAGTGGAAAGTCTGACCATAGAAGGTAACAGTCCTGTATATTAAAGATATCCGTTGTCGTAAGTAAAACAATTGATGTTGTAATTGTTTGAATATCGGAAGTCCACTTTCGAAACCTAAATATATATATTTAACCGACAGTGCACAAGTACCGTGAGGGAAAGGTGAAAAGTACCAGATTCAGTGATGGTGTGAAAAGATTTGAAATCTATTGCTTTTGAGCATCTGGAGTAAATGTGTATTTTTCATATTTATGACAGTATACCTTTTGAATAATGGGTCAACGAGTGTTATTTTTAAGCAAGCTTAAGTGGATACACGAAGGCATAGTGCATGCGAACTTGAAATTATAGTTTTTAGTTTTTAGATAACGACCCGAAGCTTACTGATCTACTCTTGGTCAGTTGAAGTAGTTTTCTATGGAGGACCGTACCTGTGTATGTTGCAATATGCTAGGATGAACTGAGAGTAGGCGTGAAAGGCGAGTCAAAGTAAGTATAGCTGGTTTTCTGCGAAACCTATTTAAGTAGGGTAATGTCTGTTTTAATTAGTATGTAAAGCACCAGATAAGTACGGGGACGGTAAGATGTTTACTAAACTTGTTTGAACTTTGAAATGTTAATATGAAAAAAGGACATTAATCGGACTGTAGGCGAAAAGGTTTATAGTCAAGAGGGAAACAGCCCAGAATATAAATTAAGGTCTTTAAATTGTAACTTAGTGTATGAATTTGTAAATCTATTACGTTATTAGGGGGGATGTAGGCCTGGAAGCAGCCATCATTTAAAGAAAGCGTATCAGCTCACTCGTTAATATTTAGATTTACAGGTGTAAATGTATAGAGTCTTAAGTTATTATACCGAAATTGTATATTTTATGGTAGCAGAATGTTTTGTTTCGTCTAAAAAAGTTTTTAAATTTTTTAAGAATTCAAAATTAAATATGTTGATATGAGTAGCAAAAACAATGTGAAAAACATTGTCACCGAAAGTCTAAGGTTTTACCAATTATGAGATATTCTGATTGGTATAAGACGTAGCCTAAGTTGTTTGGCAAGTTATACAATAATGGTTATTTAAAATAGTAGTGACAAGATACTAACAGATCTAATTGTTGTTTTTTCAAGAAGTT
>CAZLSE010000094.1:0-3669 GCA_964562055.1 uncultured Gammaproteobacteria bacterium | reverse complement strand
TCGAAAATTTAGTAAGTGTAAGTGATTTTGTACATCATATTAAATCAGCACCCCACTTAACTCTTCGTGAAAGCTGCTTAAAAAATTTATTATTTTATAATCAATGACTTACATAATTACTTGAAAAACCACTTGACACATAACTTATTGATTTTAGGCGTGAACGCTTACCTACAGATCACACTGACCGATGCACAGGAATGATTGGTGATGGATCTGCGCAAGACCCTGCTGTTGTCACTGGATGACATGACCCCATATCATCCTGAAATATATCAATGCGGCTGCCAGCCATTCGGCTATTTAGGAAAAAATGCAGACTGCGTAATATCAGACCCTGATTTTTAGTATTGACTATACGCCAGTCTCACTCACAATCATCCAATCCGACAGGTACCTCGTATAACGCTAGATCTTTATTAGCCTGAACCAATAAGCGTTTATGAGTGGCCTGATACCAGAAAAAGATTCCATCTTTTTCATGCATTAGAACGCCAGTTTGTATTTCATGTACCAATGGATGGTGTTCATCTAGCATGACTCTCATTCTGGGTAGTGCCCCCTTGTAATAAGCGCCAATTATTGCATCGCAATCATTAATTGAATTAATTTGCATTTCAATTTCATTTTTATGTTGACAGGATATTAAGAAAAATATGCATGTTAATAAAATAAATCTAAGCATAGTCATTGAATCCATAATAAAAAGGAAAAAAGGCTTATGCCTCTTTTCCTTTTTACGTTAACAACCCAATTAAGGTATTGACTCTGTTACTGAGATATTATCCAGTAGAATAGCTGTATCATAAATACTATCTCCCACATCAGTAGCAAAGAAACGTAAATTGACGCGCTTTCCTGCAAGGTTGGATACATTAAGGGTTTCTGCATTCCAACCAGTATAATAGACATCACCTCGGTCAAAGTGTACATCTGACGGGGTAAGTGCCTCTGAATTAGCACATAAAGTGTTGACGCTGGTTTGGAAATTACTGCAATTACTTGCATTTCCATCCTCACATGCTTCCACGAGGAATTGGTCATCAAACGCGGAATTACAGTATTCCAAAAACTCTTCAGAGAAAAAATTCCAGTCAAAAGATAGCTGTTCGACATTGGCAGGAAGACAGACTCTCTGACTGATTTCTCCTGATTCTGTCGTATAACCGAGTCCGGTGGAGATAATTCCCATATACTTTCCTCCGGTTGGTTGGGTTAGACCCAGTTGGGTCATGATACGGCCATCCCCTGATTTTTTCCATGGGTTTAAAGAACCTGTCTCAAAGCCACCATTCTCTAACAGACCGGCAGATAACTTCAGTGTATTATCTCCCGTAGTTATCAAGTCAGCACCGTCACCGTCATTAGAACCAAATTTATTAACCGTATCAGCTACAGCAGCACCAAAGTTGTCGCCAGCCAACATCCGGGTAATAATATTAGTTGTTGTATTCTGAGCATAAGTTACAGAAACGTAATCATCAAATCCAACAACCGCTTTTGCTCCTTTAGACAGCATCACATTAATCAGTGAATGATTGTAGCCACTACGGCAAGCAGAAAGCATGACCATACTGTTTGGCAGTTGATTTAAATAAGTTTCAAAGAAACTTGGCAATACAACAATGGTGCCTCCCACTCCGATTGCTATACGCTTTGCTTGCAGGTCATCTTCGTAACCTGTTATGTCATACTGTTGGGTTTGACTATCATAAGGTAGCTGGACGCCAGTATAGACCGCAACGATGGATGATGAGCCTTTAAGCCAGTCATTTGATCCCCAGCTATCGTTCCATAAATTAAACAGCCCACTGTAATAATTATCTCCGTGGGTAGATACATGAATGTAGCCATATTCACCCCAGCCTTTGAAATTATCCAGGCTTACACCAAGGGAACCGTCATTCACATAGACACCGCCTGGAGAAAGACTACAGCTCTGTGCATTTACAATAGTCTGCCATGGACCATAAAAATCATCAGCATTACCAAAGCTATTATTAGCATCATTGGGATGGTTAATATAAGGTGAAATGATCATTGCTTCGCTACTCTCAATGCGCACTCCATTATCATCTGCTGCTCCATAAATTGGCGATGCCTGTAACAATGGATTATATTTATCACGTTCAAGTAGGTAAGCATCAGGGTAATAATCAATTCGCTGCGGTTTGGCAATGATTGGAGTAGGTGAACCAATACGGGAAGGTATTGCTTTACCACTCCCAGCTTTTTTGCCATCAATTACCGGATGGTAAACACCAAGAATACCGTCATTTGACACCCACCAAACACCACCATCGTCGCTAGAACCAGCCTCTCCAACAGAAGGATTAGCTTTCAATTCTTCAACAACAGCGGCAGCAGCTTCCTGCTTATTTTGTCCTGCGTCAATTTTTTCCTGATAACTTTGTCCAGAACCATCTGCTATCCCTGTAGCCTTATCAACCGACTCCTGACTATAACGCTCGGTCAACGAAACGCAGGATTGTTCTGAACTGAAAGTTTGCTGCTGGGCATCCGTGACATTAACACGATAACAATAATTCCCTTTTACATTTTCAGCAAAAAAGAATTGTCCTGTATAGACACCATCCCCTTGAATTTCATCTGGCAACTTGCCGTCATCATGCAGTATTGTAACAGCATTGGGATCAGTACCTCCACTAGCGACAAGCTCAACCGTTGGGGTTACTGACCCAACACCGATAGTTGCCACTACTGTTCCCGGCTCCCCAATATATTGCAGATTATTATTTAACTGCAATGGCGTTGTAAAGTTAATTGCTGGGTAGTAAGTCAGTACAGTATCAGTGCTTACTGTAAACCCACTTTCCGTATTTAATGTAAAGGTGAGTGGATTATCTCCCTCCTGTAGAGAAACTTGTGCTGTCCAATTCTCTAAGCCAGTAGCTTTACCGGATGTATTGTTTGCGCTATTTGTGAAAGTAACACTGGTAATTTGAATGCTAGCTTGAGCAATACCTGAGATTTCCACCTGACTAGAATCGGTTACTAAAATACTTTCACCCAGACCGACAATAGCGATGGAGGCATTTGGTTTTACCTTAGCTTTAACCGTTACAACGACATCACTTGTCGCTGTCGCCCCATTATTATCAGTCACTGTCAGACGGAAAGTCAGCGGGGTATCGACATCAACATTAGGGGCAATGAACGATGCTGTTGAGGTATTTCCCCCTGTCAGGGAAACAACAGGCGTTCCGCTGACTTGTGACCACGCATAAAGGGTTACGTTGCCATCTTGATCTTGACCACTACCATTTAAGGTAACGTTTACTCCACCCTCTACTATTTGTGCTGTGCCTGCGTTGGCAGTCGGTGCTGCATTGCTGCCATTCACTGTCACTGTGACGGTAGCGGCCTTGGACACACCATTTTTGTTGTCCTTGGCGGTGAAAGTAAAACTATCTACTCCCACATAATCTTTTTTCGGCGTGTAGGTAACAATATTATTACTTTTCAGTACCACAACCCCACCCTTTTTGCTCTTTTTGGCAGGCACATAGGTAAGGGTATCAATATCTACATCCGATGCCGTTAAAGAAATGTTTCGCGGGGTGTTTTTGACAGCGGAAACACTGCCACCTTGCGCAACAGGTTTATCATTAACCGCTGACACCGTAACACTGACCGTTGCCGGAGCAG
>CAZLSE010000093.1:0-3797 GCA_964562055.1 uncultured Gammaproteobacteria bacterium | reverse complement strand
AATCCATAGAATAGGTTTTAGCTGGTTTCTTCTTTTCTATAACAAAAATCATTGTCTGGATACTTGCTTCCTTAAAAACCTTAAAATCATTAAAATCGAAAAATGAGAGTAATTTGGAATCTGACAATATTTTATTTCTAAGATTTGAAGCTCCTGCACTTGTTATCCAATTATTAGGCGCAATAAAACCGTGTAAACCATTTTCTTTCATTAAATCAATAGAATGACACGTGAACAAATACCAGAAATCCATTTTGCCCTGATAATACTTACGCAAAAATGATCTTTTAACCGGCTCAAAGATTTCCTTATTTGTATATTCTTTCACATACGGGGGGTTTCCTATGATGACATCAAAACCCCCTTCTTTAATAATATGACCAAAACCATTTTCGGAGTTCCAATCAAATGGATTTATCTTCAGAATTTCTTCTTGTGAGTTATTCAAGGTTGTCTGTTTGAAATATGAAGAGTCAACAACCGAGTTACCGCATCTTATGTTTTTGTCTATATTTGGCAATGCTCTTTCTTGGAATAGTTTGAGCTGTTGCTCTACACGTTCTCTTGTTTCATTCTCAAGAACTTTTAGCAGCAGGCTTAGCTTTGTTAACTCCACCGCTTGAGGGTCAATATCTACTCCAAGTATGTTATTTAGCAAAATCTGTTTTTTTATTTCTGTGGTTAATAACCATTGATTCTCTTTATAGAGATATATTTCTTTTTTATGTTTTTCTGGATTGTTTTGTGAATAATATTCCAAGTGATAATCGAGCAAGAATTGATATGCTCTAACAAGAAACGTGCCCGAACCACACGCAGGGTCTAAAATTCTAATTTTTTCTATCTGTTTAGGAGTTTTTCCATCTACAAGCTTTCCGATGGTATTTTTTATAATATAGTTAACAATGTATTCTGGTGTATAATACACGCCACCTGCTTTTCTTACTTCTGGTTTTTCTTCTACTTTTGCTTGGTGAGAAGACGTTAAACGAATTGTTTTGCCAAGAAATCGTTCATAAACACTTCCCAAAATTTCAATATTCAATACAGAAAAATCATACGGAGAGTTAGGATAGTATAGATTTAGGATTATATCTTTTAGAATTCTATCATCAATAATGAGATTCGGCGTTATCTTATCGGTTTTAAAGTCAAAAATTCCGCTATTATATTTCTCATCTGCATATTTGAAGTAAGGAATCAAATTTTTGTATATATTTTGCTTTTCAGCAATCTCTTTTAGTTTCTCGTATTTTTCCGTGTTTCTGTATTCACAGATAATCAAGAATAGAACTCTATCAATAACTTTCTGAACACAATAATTCAGCTCGGAGATAGATAAATACGGGTTTCGCAATGCAATATTCTTTGCTAGGTTGTCTCTCCAATCTTCAATCTCCTTAAGAAATTCGTTATCAACCTCAGAAGTTCCCTTTTTACCTTTGCTCGATTCAACATATCTATCAAAACTCCCTTTAAGAACTGCTTCTTTAGAGAAAACGTCCCATATTTTATCAAACTCGGCTTGAAGGTTCTCATAATTTACAATTAATATTCTGGCTACGCTAGAATTATCTTCTGGATTGGGTTTTATCCTACAGTCATACACTGCAGTTTCTTCAAAATCTGTTAAAATCGAGATCGGGATATTTGAGTTCCAGGCATAACGTCTTAACTGAAAAGCGGGTTCTGGATCGTCTTTTATCTTTACTGAAGGCTTTTTTGCCTCAACAAAAAAAATCCTTGTTCCGCCAATCCTAAAAGAATAATCAGGAGCTTTCGTGTTTCCACTAATTTTGATTGCATCTTCGTTTATTACCTCCTTATATTGCTCTGCTCGTTTGTCTTCATTAGATACATCCCATCCTAATGCACTAAAAAATTGGTCGATGAATTCTTTTCTTACTTGGGCTTCTTTGTATGTGGGGAGTTTATACTGATTCAGATTCTCTCTGAAAGCCTGAACTAACTCAATGATTTTTTCCTTCGCCTGTTCTTTTGTCAGTTGAACAAATGCCATCTTGAACCTATCCTTTTTTTATTTCCTCAAGTTCTTTTTTCATAAGGGTCTCAACTTTTCGAGATAGAATCATGTTGTTTTCTTCGCAGTACTTCTTGTATTTCTCGTAAACTTTCTCATCAAGGCTTAATGCAAATGTCTTTCTCCCCATATGGAAGCATATAATCCTATATGCTTATAAATTTATCGCAAAGGCGTCCAGTGAAACAGCTCATGATAAAATCATATAAAGAAAAAAACTGATTCTAAAGCGTCATGAAGATAGCAGACTGTTCAAACAATAATCTTGAGAAACGCAATTTTCTCTCGAGATTGGACTCGTATTGTTATCATCATCAAATAACAGCATCGAAAACACGGGGGAGAGGGTCAGGATATAATTTCCAGAAAACAAAAACAGAGGCTCTCCCCCGTCTTTTGCATAGTATTACTGAACAGAAGTAAAGCAACGCATCATTTATAGGTGCGTTAAAGTAGATGTAAGAACATTAACATAGATGCATCTCTATTCTTTTCTCGTTTTCTTTGGTATATTCCAATAAGGGCTCTTGCATTTAGGGCATATGATGGGGTCTTCTTTTACCTTGACTCTTGGTATCCATTCATGCTTGCATCGTTCGCATCTGAATCCAGGAACTTTGATGATTATTCTTGCCATGCTTTGCAAGAAAGCGTCATTTCTATTTAAAGTTTCTCATAAAAGTAATACTTTTATACGTAAGAGACGACAAGATTTATATATGAAATAGCCTTTCTAAAGTTATACTTATGTGAGTAAGTTCAAGGTATTTACAATGGAAACTCAAGACGATAAACCACCAAATTGTCCCTTCTGCCAAAGCGATAAAGTCAGAAAGGATAGCGTGAGAAAAACACTGCTTTGTGACAAGCAGAGATGGTTCTGCAAATCCTGCGGAAAGCGATGGGTAAACTCACCTATCAGAAACATCAAAGGTGACCCAAAAACAGTGGTCACAGTATGGATTTGTACATGAAAGGCGTAAGCTATCGCTCAATAGCAGACCATTTGAAACAGATTTATGGGCTTAAAGTAAGCCACATCACTGTCATGAACTGGGTAAATACCTATCTCTCAAGGATTACGCAGTTTGTCAGATCAATGCGACCACGAGTGGGCGATTATTGGCTTGCCGATGAGCAATTTATCAAAGTCAAAGGGAATCAGCAGTATGTTTGGAATGTATTGGACAACAAAACACGTTTTCTTCTGGCTAGCAATGCGAGCAAGACCAGATGCTATGATGATGCAAGGAGAACTTTCAAGAAAGCAAAGAAGACAGCTGGCAAGAAAGCCAAGACGGTGGTCACAGACGGCTCATTCAACTATTCAAAAGCAGTCAGGAAAGAGTTCGCCACCTATCAGAATCCTAAGCCGCATAAGCGTTATGTTTCTTTAAGGCAAAAGAAAGGCAATAACAACAAGGTAGAGCGATTTCATGAAACTTTCAGGCAGAGAGATAAAGTGATGCGAGGGTTCTAAGGAAATCAGAAGCAGTATGCAGAGAATTTCCAGACATATTACAATTTTGTGCGAAAACATTCAAAGATTGGCATGACTCCTGCTCAGAAAGCTAAGATTAATCAAAAACCTGAATGGAAGGAACTTCTCATAAAAGCAATGCAGAGTCCAGTGCCTGAAGCTCAGATAAGGCTAGTGTAGCTTTGTCAAGTCTATAACTGTACTTGACAGTAAATTCTCTCATAAAACCTGTTAAAATGGTGCTTTTCATTTCTGGACTTGACAAACAATTTTCCA
>CAZLSE010000092.1:0-3903 GCA_964562055.1 uncultured Gammaproteobacteria bacterium | reverse complement strand
CCCTTTGGCTTTTTCCCGCCAAATCCCGCCCGCCGCTAAAACCAACCGTTGGGCTGTTTGAAATTTCCTAGTGAAGTTATAATATCGCCATGTCAAGTATAATAGCAGTACAGGGTTCACAAGGCTTTGTCATATCTACTGATAGTATTGTGATTAAATATGCATCAGATACTTCAGGCAAGATAATTGGTAAAGTCACTGGCATTACAAGAAAGCAATTCATTGTCCATGAAGATATTCTTGTAGTAGGGCTAGGCAATTGGAACTCATATTTTCCTGTTTTCAACAAAATAGCAGGCAAAAAACTATCGAAAAATAACGCATTAAATGAAATTCACCGAAACGCAAAGGAACTTACCGACAGTCGAGTTTATATTTTCAGCAAAACAAAGGATGATGTAATTCTTGATATTATCGAAAATGGGCAAATTAGGCACAACGTATCAGGAGCGGTAATATTTCCTGAAACGCTAATAAATTCATTATTTCTTACAATGTACGAGTCGGAATCTTCTCTTTCTATCCGAAAGAGCGGAATGTTAGGAATAGCATCTTTAGTAAATGCGTTTAATTTATTTGCAGCATCCTTATGTAATGACATTGCAGCACCCTTTGACACGGTTATCTTCACAAAAGATGGTATATTTAATGTTTGCGGAAGTGTTGTTAGACTACCAGTAAGCGAATTCATATAAAGATTAAGAGAACAAAATGTTACCCTTGCTAAACGTAATGATTATTCTGGCGGTTGTATTCGTACCAACTGCTTTGCTGATTAGACTTGCAAAATTTTCAATTTCTTTTGCTGGAAACATAGTCGAACTTAGCCAGCCGATAAAAACTTTTATCGAACTATTAATTGTAAATTTATTACGCATTGTAGGGGCTAGTTTGTTTTTGTATTTTCAGGGATTGCCAATTCAATTTATTTTAACAGTTGTTGGCTGGCTTGCGCTTATTGTTATCGTAGGCTTGCTACTAACAGGAGTTATTGGGGATGTAATTTCAAATATTCTATTCGTAAATCAACTCAGAATATTTCCTGGAATGAAAATCCGAATTAAGTCACTCGATAGTACTCGCCCTACTATTATTGTTATTAAAAATTTAGGTTTACTAAGTATAGAAGGTGTATTAAAAGACGATAAAACTGAAATAATTCCCTACTGGCATCTTAGGCAAAGCGGCTTTCAAGTTATCAAAGGAGAAAGTTAATCATGCCTTCAACCCGCTCTTCATCGAACAGTAGCAAACCAAATACAACAAAGCCCGCGTCAGTAAAAAAGCCAATTTGGTACGACATGTATGTAACGATTAAGGGAAAACTAAAAGATTTCAACAAAGAGTTAATAGCACTTTTGATATACACCGTTATATTATCAGTAATCGCCAGTTTAACAGACCCTTCAACAATTGCTTGCTGGACTCATTATTTTATTCCTCACGAAACAACAATCATCCATAAAGAACCCTACCACATTGGCGATGTCGAATTATTCATATTTAAGCATTCGCCTCCGCAATTAAACCCGTTTGTAAAAAGTTTTCACCTCTGTCGGGCTACCAATGAGATGAAGTTGCTGCTTACAGCCGTTCACGTTGATCCTGATATCAACACATCGCCTGTATCAATATATATCAATGGCAAGTTTATTGACTACTTAAACAATTATAGTCCCAGAGAAATGGACGAACCCTTTAACTTTGAAATACCAATCACTAATGCTCAATCTATTTTAGAAGTGGGGGATAATTCCATAATGATTATTTCAGGCGCAGATTATAGGGGGGTTGAATATGGAAGATACAACACTGACGATATAGAGTTTTGGGATTTACGAATTCAAAGATAAAAGAACTTGAAAACTCAGGTGGTGTTTTATGGCAGAGCGCTCAGAGAACCTGTGTATTGGACAAATCTTGGCAGGAAGATATGTCATTAATCAAAGAATAGCGCAACTACAAAACAGTAGCATCTATCTAGCGTCCGACTTAAAAATTGCGGGAAAAACTTGGGCGATTAAACAGTTGTGGCAAGAAAGTGAAGTTTCAAATTTAATAAAAATACTCGGTGTAATTTCGCACCCATCGTTGCCTCGTGTGTTTGATTATTTTACGGATAACAATCAAAGATACTTGGTAATGGATTTTATAGATGGGCGCACTTTGTTTGATTTAATTTATTTCTACCCTCAAAATGAATTTTTACCAGAGTCGCGAATAATTGCTTGGCTGGCACAAACTTGTTATGTGATAGATTACTTGCACAACTTACCTATTCCTGTTCTTGTCCTAGACATCAAGCCTGACAATATTATGTTGACATCCATAGGTAACATTGTAATGATTGACTTTGGAGTTGCCCGCTTTTACACTTCTTTGGAACCACTTATCATTGGATACGGAACACCAGGTTATGCACCACCAGAGCAAATGCAAAGCAAGCCCATAGACCAAAGAGCAGATATTTATGGCATTGGGGCAACTTTTTTCCACATCATAACGAAAAGAAAACCTGAAGAATTCAAACTGCCTTTGCCTGACATAAGGAGCATCAACCCTAATACATCCGAACATTTGGCAGACATTATCAAGAAATGTACAGCAATTGAGCCAGGACAAAGATATTCATCCATCAAGGAATTATTAAGTGCTTTATTCCCTTTCTCAGTAGAACAACTCATCCAAGCAGAAAAACACTTTTTACAAGCAATTTATTTTATGCAAAAATGGCGAATACGAGATGGACAGACAGAATTAAATAAAGCCCTATCTCTTTCACCATCGGCAAAGCATTTACAGGATTTAGAAAACTTATCAAAAGAAAAATACTTCAACCAACATACAAACTCTATTTTTATTCCTGAAATGGAAAATTTTGAGTTTCTAAAAAGCATGGGAGTAAATCTTCTTCGCTCAGGAATATACGACAATGCAATTATTTTGTTAGAAAAGGCTTTACACAAGAACACTAATGACGCAAATTTATATCATGAAATAGGTGTGGCTTATTGGTCTCTGGGAGATTTTTATAAAGCCATATCTTTCTTTGAAAACGCCATAAAATTAGGACACAAAGGTGCTTTTACATATGACGCATTGGGGGACGCCTACTTTGGGCTTGGAGAATGGGAGTTGTCTTTAGAGTTTCATACACTAGCCAACCTGCTTTCCCCCGCACCTAGATTTGCTGAAAAAGTAAAAAAAGAAACTAGACTGATTGATATATCCCACAAGTACCGCCAAACTGTTTCATTGCTAAAAAATTCAACAGAGAACGCCCCAGATGAATCGCTTCTAGAACCTCTTGAAAGTTACGCAAATTTACTATCAACAGAGGGGGGAGTCTATAAAAATTCTAAAATCGTCGCGTTCACGACAATAGCACGTTACATGTTTGAAAAAAGCGTTGCGGTTTTAGAAATGGCAAGAAAAAGTTTTTCTGCAAAAAATTTTTGGCGTACGCTTTTACAAAACTACAAGAATTTGGAAAAATTGACTGGTAATAATGTCTGGAACGAAAGAGCAATAGATTTACTGGAAGAGATTGTCATTAATTTAGATGACACCAATGCAAAACAGGAATTAACCAGTTTATATATTCAAACGGGAAAAACAGATAAATTGCAATCGAAAGAACAAATAAACAAACTATCCCACATTCCTGTTGCAATTTCTGATGTAAAAGGACTTGGAAAAATCTCATTAGAACGACTACGGTCTAATGGCATTGACTCTTTATCAAAACTCGCATCGCTTGATGAAACCGAGTTAGTAAGCATATTAAAGATCTCAAAAAGCAAGGCTTCAAAGATTTTGGATGAAGTACGTGCTGCCATATAAAACAGCCCAACAAAGCGTTCTGGGAAACAGCGCTCTTTTCAGGCCGGGGAGAGTTGCAGG
>CAZLSE010000091.1:0-4080 GCA_964562055.1 uncultured Gammaproteobacteria bacterium | reverse complement strand
GTAAGAATTCTACTGTTAATTTGCTTTTGCATGTCCTCGGTAAGATATTCTTTTAATGCATGCTCAACAGTTAACGTACTAACTTTTGCCAAGGCATCCTTATACGACTGTTCCATCTGAGCTTTTTCTTCTTCCAGTTGTTTAGCTGCTTTTTTTAATAGATGATCCGCTTCTTCTTTTGCTTTTTTGATAAGCAATTCACGCTCGGCTTCTGCTGCTGTATGGACTGCCTTAAGGCTCTCTTCTGTTTTGCGACGTATTTCATCCCGTGCTGATTTTTCTTCTTTTGCAAGCATCTCCTTCTGGTTAGCTGCTATTTCTGCAAGCTTTTTACGTTCATCATCTTTTCGTTTCTCTTCCGCCATTGTTTTTACGAATGGACCAGCTACAAATTTTTTGTATAGAAAAAAGAAAAGCCCGAAGTTGATGAGCTGTGCAAGTAGTAATTTTGGATCAACACCAATATTTTCCATAGTACGGCCTAATTAATATGAACAATACTGTTAAGTGAACTTAATGATAAGAGCGACTACCAATGCATAAATAGCAATAGCTTCTGCAAACGCAAGTCCAAGAATCATTGCGGTTCTAATCGATGACTCTGCTTCAGGATTTCGACCAAGCGCTTCTACTGCTTTTGATGCAATTCTTCCAATTGACACTGCTGGTGCTATTGCTCCAAAAGCCATTGTGAAGGCCATTGCTACAATTTTTATTGTTTCTGAATCCATATTTTCGGTCACCCCCTTTTCAAATTAAATGTAAAAATGGTAATTTCAAGTTATTAATGATGTGCAACTGCCAGGCTTAAAAATACTGATGTCAACATAGAAAATACGAGCGCTTGAACAAGTCCAACAAAAACTTCAAGTATGACGAATGGGAATGAGGCTAATACGGGAACCAGAAATGCAACTATGGTAAGCAGTACTTCTCCTGCAAAAATATTTCCGAATAAACGGAAAGCAAACGACACTACTTTAGAAATTTCCGAGACAATCTCTAAAATTCCTAAAACGAAATAAATCGGATCTTTAAGGTTGATAAATTTTGAAATATAGGCTTTAAATCCTAAGAATTGAACACCATACACCTGGATCATAACAACCGAAATAATGGCAAGAGCAAGCGTAGCATTAATATCCGCATTGTTACTTCTAAAAAGTGGAATCGGTAGAAGCTTGTCATGAGACTCTTCAGCTGCAACTTCATGATATTTCTGTACTACTGGTTCTTTAACCACAACACCATGCTCATCAATAATCTGCTCTTCTGAATGGCTATCTTCGGCAACGGCGAGCTCCGTATGCACTTCTTTTTCTGCATGCGCCGCATTCTCAGCATGGGTTCCATGTACCACCGAGGCTGGCACCTTTACCATTATGCTCCCGACTCCAGGTAAAAGACCTGTCCAGTTTTGAATAAGAATCCAAAGAAAAAATGCGGAAAGGAGCGGAAAAAAAACTGAAATTTTTTCGTGGACGACGGACTGAAAAAGAGTATATAGCGAACGAAGTACCATCGTCACGGCATAATAGAGGGTAGCCCTGTTACCTGACTCATACTGTTTTTTATATTGAAGGAATAAACATACGAAGAAGAGAGTTACCACAAAGGATAGTACCATCGAATTATTTATTTCAAATGATCCTATCCGTAACAGGGTTTCAGCTTTTATACTTATTACTGGCATGCCGTGAAAATCGGCGAACAAACTTTATAAGATTAAAAAAAGAGCCTATAACACCAAACAACAAACCAGAAAAAAAACCGTAAGGTCTTATTTCCAACTTGTTATCTAGCATTATTCCGAGTCCTAAACCGATTAACAGAGGAACAAGCAGATAAACTCCTACATGCATTGTATCAAGCAGCGGCAATACGTTGTTTTCAGTATTCTTTTTGCTCGAATGATAGGGCTTTATTTCAAACTCTTCATTCACTTTTTGAATACGAGACCGGACGTATTGTATCATAATTTAAATTTAAAAGTCAACCCAACTTAACTGCATTGTCGATAAGAAAACTCATACTGTCGTCTCTATTGGCTATGGTACCTTTTGCAATTATTGGCTGATTTTCATCCAGAATTTGTCGCAGTTTTTCATACGTTTTTGGAAATAATACTGCCTCGATTGTGCCGGTATCATCGTAAAGTGTAATAAACGCCATATCTTTGTTATCTTTTTTTGTTTTAATAATTTTTTTACTGCTTATGACCCCCGCAAGTATAAGTGTTTTTTTTGTATCAGTTTTTGAAATTTCACCAATCTGTTTGGACGCCTTTTTTTCGATAATAGTAGCAAAACGTGATAGCGGATTTTTTGTAATGAGAAAACCGATAACTTCTTTTTCAAACAAAGCAAGTTGATCTTCCGAATACTCGGGCAAAACTTTAAAATAGTCTACCGCTTTCCTTTTCTCCATGTGTCCAGCAAACAAGCCAAACTGCCCTTTTTCGTGGCTATCTTTATCGTGCGAAATATCACGAACAGTGTCGGGATAGGCGGTGAGCAAAGTTGCACAGTTTCCAAACGCGCTAAATGCGTTCGCTTTTATTAAACTTTCGACTGTTTTCTTATTAACTTTACGTAAATCGACTTTTGTTAAAAAGTCGGTGAACCCCGTAAAACGCTCTTTTCTCCGGACTTCTAGTATTGATTCAATTGCGGCGGATCCAACATTTTTTATAGCAGAAAGTCCAAAGCGAATATTTCCCCCATCTATGGTGAACTCACTTTCAGAAGTATTAATATCAGGGGGAAGCACAGCAATATCCATTCGTCTACATTCTTCAATAGCTTGAGCCATTTTTATTTCTCGCATTGGTCCAGCTACTCCCTGTAGTTCGGCGGTAAGAAGTGCTGTCATATATTCAACAGGGTAGTTTGCCTTCATAAATGCAGTCCAGTACGCGATAAGGCCATATGATGCCGAGTGAGGTTTGTTAAACCCGTATGCGGCAAATTTCTCCATAAATTCAAATATTTTTTCAGCCAGTGCTTTTGTATATCCATTTTTATGACATCCCTCAACGAACTTAATGTGCTCCATATCCATGAGCGATCTCTTTTTCTTACCCATTGCCATACGCAGATTGTCCGCTTCACTCATAGAGTAACCAGCCATACTATGTGCGATCTCCATCACTTGCTCTTGATACACAAGTACGCCATACGTCTCTCCAAGAATGTTTTTTAAATCTGGATGAAGATATTTAACGGTTTTTGGGTTATTTTTTCCGGAAATAAAAAGAGGAATGAGATCCATTGGGCCAGGTCTATACAGTGCTACCATAGCGATAATATCGCTCATACGTGAGGGCTTGAGATCCTTTGCAAGCCTTCGCATACCCGCCGACTCAAGCTGAAACACTCCAATCGTGTACCCTTCCGATATGAGGTCGTACGTTTTTTTATCATCAATACGCACGTCGTGAATGTCGATCTTTTGTCCTGTCCTTGCGTGGGCAAGCCGTATTGCCATATCTAATATTGAAAGATTGCGTAGACCAAGAAAGTCAACTTTTAGTAATCCTACAGCCTTATTGTTTGATACTGCATTCAAGTCAAGACAATACATATCGTATTGAGTAATAACGCGTCCCTGCTTTGCCTCTGTTTGTATTGGTACAAAATTGGTAAGATTATCAGCAGCGATAATAACTCCCGCCGCATGCACCGATGAATGACGAGGAAGACTCTCAAGTCGTTGTGCAACATCTATCAGACGTTTTGTATCTTGTTCGTTATCGTAAGCATATTTAAGTTGAGCCGATTCCACAAGTGCCTGTGAAAGCTTTAACTGAAAACCTTGTTTCCCTTGGGGGATCATTTTTGCTATGCGGTCGCATTGAGAATACGACATTCCAAGTGCTCGTCCAACATCACGCACGACAAGACGTGCCTCCATTGTGCCAAATGTAATTATCTGTGCTACTTTTTCTTTGCCATATTTTTTTGTAACATATGCCAATACCTCGTCACGTTGTATATCAGCAAAGTCAATATCAATATCGGGAGGAGTCGGCCTCTCAGGGTTTAAAAAACGTTCGAATGGTAGGTTGTGCTCGAGAGGATT
>CAZLSE010000090.1:0-4128 GCA_964562055.1 uncultured Gammaproteobacteria bacterium | reverse complement strand
GTCCATCCCGGTCCTCTCGTACTAGGGACAGCATTTCTCAAGTTGCTTACGGTTACAGTAGATAGGGACCGAACTGTCTCACGACGTTCTGAACCCAACTCGCGTCCCGCTTTAATGGGCGAACAGCCCAACCCTTGGGACCTTCTACAGCCCCAGGATGCGACGAGTCGACATCGAGGTGCCAAACGGAATCGTCGCTGTGAACGCTTAGATTCCATTAGCCTGTTATCCCCGGAGTAACTTTTATCCGTTGAGCGGATCCCCTTCCACATGGAAGATCCGGATCACTTTCACCTACTTTCGTATCTGTTTGACCTGTTAGTCTTACAGTTAAGCTTGCTTATGCGAATACACTTCCACCACGGTTTCCATCCGTGACAAGCAAACCTTTGTACGCCTCCGTTACTTTTTAGGAGGCACCCGCCCCAGGTAAACTGTCCAACTGACACTGTTCCCCGCTTTAACGGGGTTAGAGATGCTACATATATTGAGTGGTATCTCACTGTTGGCTCCACCTGGTCCAAAAACCAGACTTCAAAGCCTCCCACTTATGCTGAGCAACAAATGCTACAGCCCAATATCAATCTACAGTAAAGCTTCACAGGGTCTTTCCGTCTAACTGCAACTACCCGGCATTTTTACCGGGATTGTAATTTCACCGAGTCTAAAATTAAGACAGTGTGGGGATGGTTATGCCATTCATGCGCGTCGGAACTTACCCGACAAGGTACTTCGCTACCTTAGGACCGTCATAGTTACGGCCGTCATTCACCAGTGCTTAATTCTCGAGCTTGCACAAGAGAACATGACATTCTGGCATTGGACAGGCATCACCCTCTATACATCCTCTTTCGAGTTAGCAGAGAGCTGTGTTTTTGATAAACAGTCCCCCCCACGTCATTCGCTGCGGCCCTACATTACTGCAGGGCAGGGCTTATTGCAAACTTAGGCCCGCTTTTTTGCCAAGTTCCTTAATTATTAGTTGTCTCGATTGCCTTGGTATTCTCTACCACCCTACATGTGTCTGATCTGGGTACGAGTTATATAAAGATAAGTTTAGAGGTTTTTCTTGACACCAAAACTATGAGAATCATTCATCCCGAGGGAATCATTTCTGATCAAGCTTGTTTACATGAAGACGGATTTGCCTATCTCCACTTTCTGACAAGTCAGAACACGTCGCTCTTTCAACGCACATCCTTAGCACGCTCTCACACATCCCAATGTGTTACCCCATCACTCTTTATATAAGGGCTGGAATATTAACCAGCAATCCATCGATCCCTCGTTTCCGAGAAGACCTTAGGTCTCGCCTAACCCTACGACGATGAACGTTGCGTAGGAATCCTTAGGGTTTCGGCAGCAAGAATTTTCGTCTTGCGTCGTTACTCATGTCAGCATTTTTACTTCTTTACCGTCCAGCTAGACTTACGTCCCACCTTCAGCCAATAAAGAACACTCTCCTACCGTCATCTGCTAAAGCAGATGGCTTTCGGTTTCGGTATATAGCTTAGCCCCGTTACATCTTCAGCGCATTTTCGCTTGTCCAGTGAGCTGTTACGCTTTCTTTAAAGGATTGCTGCTTCTAAGCAAACCTCCTGGATGTTTAAGCAAAAACACCTCTTTTTCCACTTAGCTATACTTTAGGGACCTTAACCAGAAATCTGGGCTGTTACCCTTTCGACTATGAAGCTTAGCCCCCACAGTCTCACTCCACAAAATTCCTTATAGCATTCGAAGTTTAACAAGGTTTGGTAATGCCTTTCGACACCCCTAGCCTTATAAGAGCTCTACCTCTATAAGATCTAATTTGCAGGCTGCACCTAAATGCATTTCGGAGAGAACCAGCTATCACGTAACTCGATGAGCTTTTCACTCCTACGCACAAGTCATCGGAAGGTTTTGCAGCACCAAACCGTTCGGACCTCCAAGCCAGTTTCCCAACTCTTCATCCTGCCCATGCGTAGCTCGTCACGCTTCGGGTTTATTAATAGCAACTAAGCGCCCTATTCAGACTCGGTTTCCCTACGGCTCCGGCTATAACTGCCTTAACCTCGCTACTACTAACAACTCGCTGACCCATTCGTCAATAGGTACGCGGTCACTCTTGCGAGCTCCCACTCCCTTGTAAGCAATGAATTTCAGAATCTATTTCACTCCCCTTCCTGGGGTTCTTTTCACCTTTCCCTCACGGTACTATTCGCTATCGGTGTAAAAAAGTATTTAGTCTTACCCAGTGGTCTGGGCGGATTCATGCCGGATTTCTCGTGTCCGACATTACTCAGGAAATATTTGGGCCGTGTCTTCCTTTTAAATACAGGGCTTTCACCTTCTATGGCACACCTTTTCAGATGATTCTTCTAAAAAGACACTGTATCCCTGAATTGATACTAGTCAATTCTAAATATTCCTACTACCCTCATCATAGCAACGGCTAGCACCTTACACTATGTGAGTTTGGACTCTTCCCTGTTCGCTCGTCACTACTAAGAGAATCTCTTACGATTTCTTTTCCTCTGGCTACTGAGATATTTCACTTCACCAGGTTTTGACCTATATGGCATCCCGCTATACGGGATAGGTTCTCCCATTCGGACATTTCCGGCTCCAAACGGCTGTTGGCACCTTACCGGAACTTTTCGCAACCAACTACGTCCTTCATCCTCTTTTTTACCCAAGGCATCCATTCATTGCTTTTAAACAGATTTATTGTTTTTTTGAAAAATGTATTGTATGATATTATTGTTAAGTATCCGCTTCATCAACACCTAAAACTACTTCTTTCAAAAGTGTTGCGTGCAAGGTTATAGTAATTTGATTATTGATTTCAAGACTTTTTTTACTTTTTTTTACTTTATTTTTTAACCAGTTCTTGACTAGGTTTTTTCACACATAAATCGATGAATTAAAATTAAAATGACAATAAAAATGTCTAGACATATTATATACACAATTATTGAAATGTAAAAATCAGAATTTATTGTATGTTTGCAAAAAAAAATATTTTAATTATACTTATATATAGCATTCCTCTTTATATAGTCATTAAAATTATGGCGAACAAAAAAATCCGTATTAATAACATGCGATCAACAATGTTATTTATAGTAATAGGTATATTTATATTCAATTTCTTAAACTGAGTTAAATTAGTATTTCCTTGACTTACTCAAACATCTTTGTTGTCAAAATTTTCGGATATACATTTTTCGTCGCCTTGAAACAACTTTTGAGGATGAATTTTCTGGCTCCCTACAGATTCACTAACAACACCACAAACAATAACAGCTTGATGAGTTACAAAAAAATGCAGTAAACAACTTAGATGAATATACTATAATGCAGCTAGATGAGGAAGACTATGGCCCTTGGATCAAAAGACACTAAACCTATTAAACACAGATTGATGATATAATTGACTTACTGTTACAGGATGATTCTATACAGCTTGTGACGATTCTTATTGAATATACTGATATGTGAAACACACCTGGGGATGAAACGCCCTCCATCTTTTAGCATGAACAAAATTAGACCACCAACAAAATAACTTTTTATCCTCGTTTGCAAATATTTTTGAATATTTTAACAATATTACTCCTTTGTGATATATTTGGGATAGCGTATGAGGGATATGATTTGTTTGATGAAACATAACTTGAAGTGAAAACTTGATAAATAGTATAAATAATGGTTCTAGTATAAACAATTCTTTTGTCATTACAGGATGAAATATCGTTTCTATTTCTCCAAACCGAAGCATTAATCTTTCTTGAAGCGCTCAAGCTCAAGATACTATGTGGAATATTTTAATTCAAGGAAGTATGTTCATCTGATCATCTATTAGTTCTGATGAGAAAAAAGCGATTTTATGAAACATAGAAAAAAGAACTATTATTATGAGCTCTAACTTCAACCCTTCTGATGTGATAAATCCAGCAAAGAAAAACACAGAAATATTATGTAGAGGAAAAACCGTATTGGAAGATACAGCCCTCCCAAACAATAATGATAAAGTTCTTTGTTATAAAAATAGCAATCTAAACATAAATCTTTATGATTATGAGAAGTACAAAAACAAAACCATCATTATGAAAGACTGAAATATTATTTTAGAAAATACTATGA
>CAZLSE010000089.1:0-4150 GCA_964562055.1 uncultured Gammaproteobacteria bacterium | reverse complement strand
TTTAACAATTTTAAAAGGCTATACGAATAGAAAAATCGTATAGCCTTTCTAACAAAACTAAAAGAAAATTGCCTATGAAGACAAGAAAAACTTTGATAGCAATCATAACTTGCCTTATTTTACTTATTTTTCTTAAAAATTACGCATACTCCGACGCCATAAACTCTCCCACAGTAAGCATAAAATTTGAGTTTAAGACTTTTAGTAATGAACCCCCCGACACTAACAACGCATATCTTTTTTATCGTATTATTGATCCTGTTTTGTCTGAAGAAACCGACCACCAAATCCTTATTAATAAAACTGAAGCTTTATCTGATTTAAAACTTTTTAAAAACTATTCTATTAAATATGGATACCGCTGTAAGAACACTCACAAAGAAGTCGTAATAGAAAGAAACATCAAAATCAGAAATAACAATCAAATCTTTACTCTTAAAGTTCCCGAAAAAATAAACATCGACTGGACACTTAACCTTAATTACTACGGCATATCAGGAAAAACCAGACTCGAAGATGAGGTCTGCGTAGCTCTATATGAAGCAAAAAAACCAGAAAACTTTCCCGATTACCCTGCTTACTCTAATTGTTTTCCCAACGGCGACAACATGAATTTCAAAATCATTCCCGGAGTTTACAGAATCGTAATAGAGGGTCCCTCTATCATTAAAAAAGATACCGAAGCCCCCATCTTCAAGACGAGGACATCAACATACACTGTAACTAAAAACGAAAACGCCACAATAACTATTAAGACTAACACCCCTTCACCAACCGAAGCAGATATTCTTATCGCCGCTGGAGCATCAATTACAAATGAAAAACTATGGATAGGAGAAGACACAAAACAATTCACAGTTCCACCGGGCGTTGCAAGCGTTAATGTTTCTTTCGGCTCATGGAAAGACCAGTTTGGCAAATTTTATACCGGCGGAACATACGAGAATGAAGTATTCCTTAAAAGCGGAGAGAAAAAACTTATTCTACTTAACCCAAAAATTAGGTATGAAAAACGAAGAGCCGAACAAGGACTCGATATTCCTAAAGCTATAACCATATGCAGCCACGAAGAAGGAGACAAAAAAGTATCCGTTACAAGTTTGGCTGGAGAAACTCTCCTTGCGCAAGGCAATTATAGTGGCGTAGCTACATGGGAAGGCAATATAAGTGGAAGCGGGTGCACTACCACCAATGAACTCAAACAAGGATTCTATCGCATTACACTGAACAACCTCCTAAATAATACAACAAGGAACAAAACTATCAATTCTAAAAAAATAACCGAATATACATTTGAAACTAAAACAGTTACTAAACTAATCGCTTTCTCCACCATTGAATATCTCCCCCCACAAAATCAAGGCGAGCCACCAATTTCTGTAAATGTCGATCCCGTTACTATTGTCATAACAAACAAAAAAACAGCAAAAACCGAAACCATCAGGTCAAAAACCATTATACTACCAACAGGCAATTACGAAGCCATAGTTACAGCAGAAAACTACCTGCCATCAGTCAAATCTTTCTTCGTTTCTGATAATAGCAACAGACCTATTAATATTGTAATGACAAGAGCTTCGCAATACAGAAAAGTAAACTTTATTACGACTTTCAACCAAATAGAAACCGCACCTATCACAATCAACAGAATCAAAGTTGAAGCCAACGTTTTCATGAGTCAAGACAACTACGCTAAATTTTCTCTCAACAGCTCTGGAGAAATGACTCCACTAGCAGGAGAAGAACAAAACAAATGGGTTGCACAAATAGAAATCCCTACCAACAAAACTATAAACGTTTATATCACAGCATATTGTTCTGCCGAAGGAGTCTCATTCGAGTTTCACCAATGGATGAAACTGAAGGTTCTTACCGAAAAACAACAAGGCAACAATTTAGTGCTCAACAAAGAAGGAGTATGGGTAAACGTTTCGAATGAAAACAAAACGCCAGAATTTACTATGCCTCTCAATCTTAAAGGAACAGTCCACGCTTTAGTTGCTATAAGAAAAAATGATACCGAAAGAATTGATGCTGATTTCAAAGAAATAAAAGTAGAAATACCTTCAATAAGTTCCAGAACTTGGGGATATCAAAACTTTACTGTAACCAGCCCTGGCAACAAAAGAATATGGCTGCCAGACAATATGTTTCTATTAGTTAAGGGGGTTGTTGACGGCGGAACTGATACAAACAAGTATCGAGTAGTAACAGATGCCTTTAACCCTACAAAAGAGATGCTATCAAGAGTGCATAGATCTGAAGTCATCGCAAGAGTCAAAACACCTATGCCTTTCGACTCCAGTAAATACAAAATGCCAGCTGTTATTCTCTCATATAATAAATCTACAACCCATAGCGCAAACATCGGCATCGCTATTAATACTAAAGACATAGATAATATCAAATTTACAAGTGGATATATCTACATCAAAGAAATAGGAAAACAAATAAAACCTTATTTCGCAAAAATTTCAATTGTTTCAACCGATTCACACAACCAATTTAGATGTGAAAATAACACTTGCACTCCCTACGACAGCATTGGTTTTTATAGAGTTATAGGCGTTCCAAGAGCAGACTCCGAATACGAATTATCAGGATATGTAAAATACGCTAGAACTTCAATGGATGAAAACGGCAAACTAAAAATAGAAAAAGGATCATCTACTAGATATAATTTTGAGACAAAAAAAACCAAAATAGACCCTGAACAACTACTTGCCTCATATCACTTTGAATTTGATCCAGTATCAAAAACAACTAAAGATTTAGCACATGGCAGCCATCGCATAGTAGAAAGACCATTGCCAACAGTTGAAACCTATGGATATGGAGAGGGAAAATGGGGGTGGTATGATTATTGTCCAAACTCAATAAACCCTTATATCTACATACACCCTATCGAAGAACACGACATTGCTGGAGTCAAACACGCAGTCGCAGGAGCAACTGTTTCATGCCAATGGAGCGGAGACGACTGCGCAACTTCTGTTTTTAATTTTAAAGCATCATGGCTCATACCCCTCGAAACCAAACAAGTCAATTATATAGCTTACAAAACTGAACTTAAAAAAAGATTTGAAAACCGAGATTATCACTTTGTCAAGACCCTTAATCCCCTAACACGAGAAAGCTGTGCAAGCTTTTTGGGACTTCCTGTTCACGAATGGGAGAATGAAAATTTCATGGGAATGCCAATTATGGGAAGTTTAAGCCCTTTTATGTATATACAAGATGACTATCAGAGACCACACGGCAGCTATAACTTTACATTTTTAGGCAACCCCAAAGGCAGAAGCCAATACTACCATGATATAGAAATTACAAGAAAACCTTTCAAAGAAAGCGATGAACGCTTAATAACAGTCATCATTAGAAGTTCTAATAACGAGGCTTTTCCCACTTCCATGACCTACTACGACATATCACAAGTAAAAATGGAAGATGGAGAACCAAAACCTCTACGCTCTAAAAAACATGTTCATGTAGAATTATTCTCAAAAGAAGTAACTAAAAAATACGCTTTTACCAGCAGAACATTAGCCAACACGCACACTAAAAAATTCTTAATCAAAGGCAGTTATCCTATATACGTATACCTATATTCTATTAAAGGCGTTATAGTTGCCAGCACAACCCTTAACGAAGGAGAAACAGTAGCAGACTTCAGCATACTACCTTCTGAAATCTTAAGCTCTCCAAAAGTCGTAAGCGGGATAATTGAAGTCCAAGCTAAAACTGACAGACCAGAAGGATTTAAAGACAAAGATGTATATGTAACTGTCAATCCTTCACAACTGCCTACAGCAAGGTCTATAACTCAAGGAATAACAGGAGACGCATACGCATTTTGGGGCGGAAGAGTTATACGGCTCGAAGTTGATCCTGAGAACAACAAACAAACGAAGAAAAAACTCATAGAAGTTACAGGAGAAGAAATCAAAGACAACAAAGTATTATTGATCTATTACACCTCTGATTTAGATGGACTACTACAAAAAACATGGCTTGCAGCTTTCTTCAAAGACGGCCTAAACGGCTTTGATTTCAGTAAAGAAATGGATATTATAGCCCAAGAATCTGCTATGGAAAGGCTCAATCAAGCTGCTATGGAAGACGCAGGCGGGATCGAAAGCGATAAAGTATT
>CAZLSE010000088.1:0-4317 GCA_964562055.1 uncultured Gammaproteobacteria bacterium | reverse complement strand
ATGCATTAAGGCAACAACCGCACACATTACATTGATTGCTATCCATACGTTGAAGAATCGTGAAATTCTTTCATATGAATTCACAAAAGATATAATAGAGAGAGATAGGATCAGGTATATTAAAAATCCCTTTGCTCCATGAAATGCCCAATAATTATTAACGGCAATAGGCACATGAATTGCGCTTAATATCAAAAATCCAAATATGCATTTGCTCTGAACGCTTTCAAATCTGACATTCCGCGTCGAGACTAAATATATTCCCATCAATCCAATCAGCACTATTCCGGGCCGGAGATACCCTAATGCTGGAATCAACCCTTGAGGTCTGCCATATTCAAAAAAGAGATAAACCATCAAAAGAGTGAAACCAAATCTATTTGGTTGATTGGCATTTTTAACTTGAGAAATTGTCATTTATCTCTTCTTTCTTAATCTTTGCTTGAAAGCTGAGTCGCCATAATCATCATGGTCAAAGACTCTTTCGAAATAACCGGTTATTTTAATACCCGTTCGACCATGTCTCTAAAGCATTCAACATAACGATCCTCGGAAAGATACTCGTGTACATATTTGTATCCATTTTCTGCCAATTGTGCAGCATAATCCGGTTTGTTTAGAATAAATCTTATCTTTATTGCCAAATCTTCAACATTTTCTGACTCAAAAAGCAAACCATTATAGCCATGCTTAATGTAATGAGGGATACCATCCACATTTGATGCAACAACTGGCTTTTTAGAAGCGAATGCTTCCAGTAACACTCTTCCCATTCCTTCGGTTCTAGATGGCAATACGAATAAATCGCATTTAGACATTAATTCTATAGCTTCGCCGTACAAAACAGGGTTACACAATTCTATTTTGTCATTACCATATGCTAATTTTTGAAAATAGGTTTTATCAGGGCAGAATCCTACTATCTTTAGCCCATAATCAGGAAATTCATTAGATGCCAATTTAAATGCTTTAATTAAGATATCTACACCTTTTAAGAACCATGGATGTCCAAGAAATAGGATGTATTTGCTCGATTTTTCGGATGATTTCAAAATACTTATTTGTGTAAAGTCATGGAAAATACTTATCTGCTTTTTATTAATATTTTTATATCCGTTTAATTGGCCTGGATATAATAATTTAATATGATCAGCTCTATTAATAATAAATGGTACTAATATGTCATTAATTTTGCTTTTCAGTTTAGTAATGATATCGGGTATTTTTGAATCAAACAAAAAAGATTTTTTGGGATTCCCAGGAACCTCTACTACTAATTTTACCCCTGTTAATTTTTTGAGCAAATACCCTGCAAAACCTGTTTTAAAGGGGCCGTATGCAACAATAACATCATACTTTTCTTTAAAAAAATGAAGATAGAGACCTTTAAAAAGATAAAAAAAGATATCCCAGTAGATCTTGATAAGCCTCGGTAATTTTGAGCTAAATGTTACATGATAACAAAAATTACCTATTGTCGAGTTGACTTCCTCTATTGTTCTTGTAATATGGGGGTTTTTTTTGTCACCCCATAAAGGGGCCAACAAATCACCGCAAAAATACCGGGATAAATGATAAAACATGTTTTTTTGCGGATTTTTTCTGGAAGGTGGTGCTGGGCCAGGAGAGAGGTATAAAATTCTAATCATCTCTTATCCTTTCCTAAGATTTAAGAAAGAAGTTAAAAGAGGACGCTGGAATGTCAAAATATAAATACTGTAAGAAAGAACCCCTATTATAATTGCTATAAACAGGTAAGGTTTTGGATCAACAAATAATGAGAAGTATAAATATTTTACAAGAGAAAGTGTTATCACCATGCTCACTGTAGCTAACAAAGGATGAATCAAAGATCGAAGATATTGAAATATAGAGATTCCTAATTTATTTATAGTTATCCATGTAAATATAAATGTGAATAAAGGATATATAGTGATCCATGGGATTGCAAGTGCTTTTAACCCATATTTTGAAGCAATAAAAAATGATAATGGCATAATAAATACGGAAACCAAGGCCATATAAAACCCCCAATGAGGACGTCCCTGAGCACTATTTGCAATCCCATTTGGAGTAGCAATAGACATAATCACATTAGATAAACATAATAATTTAAATGGAAATATCATGGCCATCCATTTCTCGCCTACTACTAAAGGAACTAATTGGTCTGCTATAAATATTCCACCAATATATAAAGGAAATGTAATAAAGGCTATTATTTTTACAAGTTTTAAATAAAATTTATTAAAGGCAAAATAATTATTCTGGTATCTTGAGAAGACAGGAAAAGAAACGCTTTTAATTAAAAATATAAATTTATCATTTGGAATTGCTGATAATTGGACCGCAAAGGAGTAATATCCGAGAGTACTGGCCCCTAACGTAAGACCGCCATAAAACCTATCAGATTTCGAAATTATATAATGTAATGAGGTTGTCCCTGTTACATTAAGACCAAATCTTAGATAGGACTTAATTTCTTTAAAGTTAAAATGAAGCTTATGTCTCCAAGATGAAAGTGAAAATATCAAAACGCTTCTTGAAAAATCTCTAATGATATTTCCTCCTATTAATGTCCAGACACCTCCTCCGAGTCTTGCAATCATTATCATTGCTAAACAGGAAATAATTACTGATATGGCATCGATAATTCCTATTGTTTTGAATCGAAGTTCTCTATTTAAAATATTAAGTGGAACTATAATAAACGAGCCTATAATAAATAAAATAGATACAGATTGCGTTACTCTCAGGAGTCTCGATTCATTAAAAATTGCAACTGTTGGATAGGCAAGAAGGATACAAATAATAGCCAGGATGGATGACCAAAAAACAATAAACCAGAATAAACTTGAAAGCTCTTCATCATTAATTTTTTCTTTTTGAATGATTGCTGCACCCAATCCTAATTCACCGAAAAGTGCTACATATCCTGTCATAATTGTAGCCATTTCCATAAGCCCATAATCACCTGGCACAAGAATACGGGCGACAATAATAGTGGCAGCCCATGAAAATGTCTGGCTTATGGCCTTGAATATCCCAAGCCAAAGAGCTCCTTTGAAAGCCTTATGTATGATTGACATTGTATTTATGGTTGTTAAACTTTCATTTTTTTCAATAAATTGCGGACTCTTTGAGGAAGGAATAGGGATAAAATGAATTTATAATAAAGAAAAGAGCAGGGATTGTAATAAATACATTTTAAAATATATTTTAATGATTGAAATATTATTTTTTCTTGCTTGAAATGACAGGCAAGATCATAATAAATTATCGCCAAACGTTTCTCAAGAAAAATACGGATCTTTTTATTTTTTTGATATATATTTAAAAGATTATAATGAAAATGGAGCCTATTCATGCCATATTTGAACGGGTTATCAACAGTAAGACTACTCCTATATCTTTTGTAATACCCTAACGGTTTGTTTATATAACCTATTTTAAAATTATTTGCTATCCTTAGCCACATATCTCTATCTTCTCCAATAAAAATATCAGTACGAAATAAACCAGATTTATCAAAAACTTCCTTTCGGACCAAAACTGTTCCAGTATGTATTGAAAATAATATTGGAAATATATCTTTAAATAAACCATAAAATAAAATACCGCAAGAAGTCCTGCGTATACGGTAATATGAGTGGTTTTTAAAGTCATTCATAAATTTTATTTCTATTGTTTTAAATTCTTCTTGTTGATAGAAATAATCTGAAAAGACAAGGCCAATGTCGGAATTGCATTCAATTAGGTTTAATCTTTTTTCTATACTGTCTTCTGTCAGAGTATCATCTGCATCTAAAAAAGCTATATAATCCCCCTTAGCTAACTTTATTCCAGTATTTCTTGCCGCACCAGGGCCCTGGTTTTCCTGATAAATATAAATTATTTTATTATTTTCAATATAAGGTCTCAAGACCTCTCTGGTATTATCTGTAGATCCATCATCAGCCACAACAACCTCTATATCTTTATATGTTTGTCTTAAAACAGATTCAATTGCTTCTGTAATATATTTAGCGCAATTAAAAGTGGGAATTATAATAGATATATTCGGCATTACTATAATCCTAATTTATTTTCGTGATTATAAAATATCAGTTTATATATTATGACACTGCTGTCCAAATTAACCAGAAATACTGAATTCGTTTATTGAAATTATTAGCCTTTTGGACAAGTATTTGTATTTCTAAAAATCAGGTTTCTCATAAAAATGCTGTCCGAATTAAACGAAATCGAATTCCAACTGTTCGGGTTCATATGGAACAGGCGGAATATCAAAAGGTTTATTCAACCAGGCCCAAAGAT
>CAZLSE010000087.1:0-4485 GCA_964562055.1 uncultured Gammaproteobacteria bacterium | reverse complement strand
TTGATTTGTCACGGAGCATAACACATTTCCTAAGTCAAAAAATAATATCCTTGATCATTTTGAAAGTACATCAAACATAATTTTATAAATTACCCGCTCCCATTTAGCATACCCTTTTGCACTAGGATGAAGTCCGTCCGCAATAAAATCCTTGTCTGTCATGGTTTGGCTAACCGGAAACAAATCGACAACTGGCATACCGCGCTTTATTGCCTGTTCCTTTATTATGGAGTTATATACTTCTAAGAGCTGCCTATTCGCATCTTCGCCAAACCCTCGACCTGCGGGAGATCGAGTGTGGTCGGGTATAGTGATAAGGATTATATTGCGAGGGTTGGCAACTGTTTTTTGTAGTCTATCCAACAGAAGATTGTATGATTTGGAAAACTCTTGTATGCTTACTTGGCGAAAGTTATCGTTTGCGCCAATCAATACCGTTACAACATCTGGTTTATGTTTTTCAACTTGAGGCAGCTGGTATTCTATTGCATCATTAACCGTAAATCCTGATACTGCAGGGTTAGCAACCAGCTCGAGGTTTACACCGTTTGTTTTAAGATTTTCAACCAGAATGTTTGGCCAGCGTTCGGTTTCACTTACTCCAAGACCAATGGTATATGAGTCGCCAACAGGAATGTAGCAAATAGCTTTTGTGTTTAAATTTATAGATTGGTTCATTGGGGTAGGACTTTTTTTGAACAACAAGATAAGAGTAACAATTATCGATAGTAGAAATACTCCTACCATAATCACCCGCATAGGATAATTGTACCCGAATAAATACCTTTTGGAAGGATGGGGAGAGGTTCGCATCCTGTTATAGAAGGAAGTGGTTCATATCTTTGAAAGTGTCCTCCTACGTTAAGGTTCGTTTCAAGGCCTACGGCCATGCAAACGAAACTTCACTTCGGCGGGACACAAGAGTTTCTATTCCTCACTTCGTATCGGCAAGAAACTCTAGTGTCGCTAACGGGATTTGGCCTAAAGCCACTAGCTTCTTCGCTGCGCTGCGAAGCGGCGCTGTTCTCATCCCGTTTATACCATCAAAAAAGCCCCACAAGGCGGGGCTTTTTGCTGGTGTCGCTAACGGGA
The DNA here is from genome assembly GCA_964562055.1 of uncultured Gammaproteobacteria bacterium. Lineage (GTDB taxonomy): Bacteria > Patescibacteriota > Microgenomatia > UBA1406 > GWC2-37-13 > JAKBEU01. The sequence continues at coordinate 3,393 of CAZLSE010000087.1, read as the reverse complement.
TTCGAACCCGTGTTTACAGATTGAGAATCTGTCGTCCTAGGCCTCTGGACGATAGCGACGAACTCATAATTTCAAATTACAAATGTCAAATCGCAAATTAATTCTAAATTACCAAATTTAGATAATTTAGAAACAAACATGTAGTGAGAAATTACCCTAGTATTTTAACTTATCGCGCCTTCATAAACAAGTAGCCTAGGAAGAGAAATACGATAACACACATCAGAAATATAAAGCTTTGAAATGGGGCGTATCTATTGATTTGTTGCGCTGACTTTCTCATCCTTATAAGTATAGCAATAAAAAGGCGGCCGTTTCCGGCCGCCTTAAGAGTTATTAATCAATATTAGTTAGCAGGTTGTGCAGGGGCACATCCGGCAGCACTATTGGTTGTTCCACCAGTTGCAGTTGACTCATCGGATAACGAGTAGGCAACAGCCATTTCTTTAGTAGAAATTTCGGTTGAACACGATCCATCCTTTTTGGTACTCCCGCAACATGTGAGTTGTTTAATTGCATTTGGTGTACGACCTCCAAAGTCAAACTCGGAAACGATCTGCTTATCGTTTAAGAGTAATGTTGGCGAACCGCCTACACTAAACTTGTTTGCAAGATCGAAGTCTTTTTGTGCATATGCGTTACCACGAGTTGGGTCTTCCATACACGCATTCATCATGAATTGGTCAACTCCAACATTGTCAAGACACTGATCCGTCTTACCCTCTTGCATATAACAGGAAACATATGGCCAATACAATTGTTTTTGCTCCTCACGGATACAAATTTGCTTGAGGTTTTCTTGAGCTTCTGCATCTCCGTGCATCGCGGTGATCTTGCCATTTTCAATTGAGCCGATGTATTTGATGTCTAATTTGTCCGCAAGGGTAGGATCCTCGTTTATTGCGTTTTTAAAGACACGTTGCATCTGAATTCCGAAAGGACACTGTGATACAACAAAAGCAGTTAACTTAGCATTTTCAGCTTTCTGAAGATCGTCACAGGTAAGCTTTTTCTGTGGTTCAGATGATGCGGTAGATTTACCATTTGCACTATCATCAAGCTTAATTCCTGATGTAAAAAGGATCTTTCCGTCTTTAGTGATATATGAAACATAAGTCTGATTGTTTACCTTTAGGTCAAATTGATACACACCGCTTGCATCCTTCACGTTGTTTACTTCAATTTTTGCTGAAGGATCATTGACGATTTTTTTTACAGCTTCAGGAATAGTTTTATTTTTAAATTCGTCCGTTTTTCCCTTAAAACTTCTAACAAGGAGAAGAATACCAGCAAGTGCAGCAACAACTGCGACCATGGTCCAGTTTATAGCTGGTTGCTTTGGCTTTCCCTCATGAGTTGGTTGAGAGTCTGAATGTTTTTTATTAGTCATAATGCACACATTAAATACTATTTTATTTACGTTGTCAATTCCATCTCATTTCAAAAAAGTATGAGTTTATTTTTTCAGGAAAAATTCAGCAAAGTATGGTACCGGGAGGCACTTGTTGATCAAGATAGATGAGACTTGGCACATGTCCGGTTAAAGTGGCCATAAGGATAAAACCGTTTGATAGTTTTCCCGCCATAGGTTTTGGCTCGAGGTTTGCAACAACGGGTACTTTTTTACCAATGAGCGAGGATGGCTCTACATATTTGGCAATCCCTGAAAGAATAGTAACAACACCATAATCTCCACCAAGATCGACGGTTAGTTCAAGTAATTTGGTTGAATTTTCTACTGAAACTGCAGTTTTAATCTCGCCAGCTCTAAGATCGAGTTTAAGGAAATCTGCAAAAGGTACATTTGTTTTTTTCATTTTTAATATAGTTTTTAAGTTGTTTAACTTTGTCCATGAACAAGTCGAGTAGTAAGCGCTTCAAATGGCGACATAGGCAGATCTTGCGAAGGGATAAAGTTAAACAACGTTAACTTATAAGTAACTATTAATTATTTTGCATATATTCTATACATATTATTCCCAATCTTCTCAAATTTTTGCAACGTAATCTTACCAATCACGCTTGTGTTGGTTACATGAGGTCCGCCACAAAATTCTTTCGAATAATCTCCAACATAATATACCTTTACCATGTCCGGATACTTCTCTCTGAAAAATGATTTTGCTCCCAATTTTTCGGCTTCAGACTTGGGCAACATTTTAAATGCCACCGGGAGTGCTTCGTCGATTTTTTTGTTAACAAGTTTGATAGTTTCATTAATCATTTCGGGAGTAGGTGAATTGAGTGAAAAGAAATCAAAACGAAGTCGTTCGCTTGTAATATTCGAACCTTCCTGACGCACATCTTTTCCCAACACATCAAAAAGTGCCTGATGGAGCAGGTGTGTGGCGGTATGATATTTAAGTGTTTGTTCACTCTGATCTGCAAGACCTCCCTTAAACTTTCCGGCAGAAGCGGTACGCGATAATTCTTTGTGTTTATTAAACTCTGCGGTGAAATGGACCTTATCTATTGACTGACCTTTCTCTTTATATAATTCTTCGGTGACTTCAAGCGGAAATCCAAATGATTGATACAGGTCGAATGCAATTTTTCCGTTAATTGTCGGGATTTTTTCAATTTGTCTCATACCTTTTTCCAGACTTGCATTAAATTTTTTTATTTCGTCGCCAATTATTGATTTCATCATCGGCAAATCTGTAGAAGTTACAAAATATACCCCTTCATACATGTTAAGTACTTCTTCTGAAACTGCCGCAACCTCTTCAGGAGAAGGAAGTTTACCCAACAGTTTACGAAGCTTCACCGTAAGTCTACGGAGCAGTCTTCGCAGCACATACCCTTGCTCTTTGTTTGAGGGAAGTACACCATCTTTTATCAGAAATACAGATGCCTTTAGATGATCGGCAATAACGCGCATAAGTGGCGTGTATTCCTTTTCAGCGTACTTTTTAGAAGTAATGTGTTCTATCCGTTTAATAATGGGGAGGTACATGTGGGTGGTAAAGATATCTGGGTTATCTTCAAGTGCGGCGAGAATTCGTTCAAGACCGCCTCCAAAATCTACGTTCATTTTCGGTAACTCAACAAACCCGTCTTTCGTCTTTTTATACTGCATAAACACCGAATTTCCAATCTCCATAAATCTCCCACAGTCACAGTTTGGATGACACGTTGGTCCAAATTTGGCGTCATGTGGTATGCTGGTAAATTCATAAAACACTTCGCTATCTGGACCTCCCGGTTCACCTACCGGCATATTGTCCGGCACTCCGGCACGTGACCACCAGTTTTTAGTTGCATCGTACAGGTATATTCGCTCGCCAACTATTGGGTCAATTCCGTACGATTCAAGCACTTTCTTCCACGTATCAATGGACTCTTCATCTTTAGGAAGACCGGCTGTGCCTGCAAATACAGTCACATAAAGCC
>CAZLSE010000086.1:0-4546 GCA_964562055.1 uncultured Gammaproteobacteria bacterium | reverse complement strand
AGTTGTGAATTGATTTCATTTTGTATCTTTGACGTATTGAAAACAACAAAGCTACCATGAGTGAGCCGGAGCGTGAAGTTGTGAATTGATTTCATTTTGTATCTTTGACGTATTGAAAACAACATACCCCTGCATAATGCATTGCAAATATGTTGTTTATGCCGAAAAACAGAATCAAAAAAGTTGTTTTCATGAATAAAAAAACCGGTCTTTGAACCGGTTTTTTTTTAAACAACCCTTGGAACTTTTACTACATTGCAGATTTCTTTTATCATGTAACCATTCCAACTTCTTTCAGATTTGTTATTTGATCCTAACTCTATTGTTTGAACAATCGGACTTGCAACAAAGTGAGGTACAAATAAACACTGACTTCCACTAGATGAAACCATTTTATAAATTTCTATCTTATCATTTTCATTCACTTCAACCAAATCATTGGGAGATAAGTAGAATAACAAATTATGACCCATTTCATTTGTTTGTGGAACTGGAGTTAAGTTTTGTTTTAGTCTTTCAATAACAATATTCAAAGGTATTGTTTCATAATTTCTTTTGTTATTCTCATCAATATAAATTGCAAAAAACAGATTTGTACCTTTTGCTGCTTCAACATATTTCTCCTTCTTGTTTCCAATTACACCCAAAGAAAATTTATTTCCCATTTCAAAAACTCTGACTTTCTTTATGGGTTGATGATTTTTTCCTTCATTAAATAAGCGTATATTTGAATTCAAATAATCAAGCCCTTCAGGCGTAAATGCTATTTCAGGATTATTTCCCTTTGTTGCTAAATAATTTTTTAAAATTTTCTGAATTCCTCTGTCAGTTATCGCTTCTATTGTTTTCAATGTAAAAGAAGTATCAATTTTTTTTCGGGTAGCAGATAGAATCTTCCCTTTCGGAACTTTTACCCAATCCAAGTTAATTTTACCTGATACTGTTTCTTTATGTAAAGATTTACGAATAGCCCAATTATCTCCTTTCACTTGCTTAACCATAACTTTCTTTCCATCCTGAAATCCTTGATAATAATTTGAGCACTTATTAATTATCCTTATGTTTTGCTTAAAGCTTACAACTATACCTTCAATAGTCTTTTGCACATCTTCTGTAAATGTATCCCATGGCTTAAGAAACTCTTTTGCAACAACTTTTTTTATTCTTTCTTCTTTACCATCAATTTTTCTCACAAACTCAACTTCTTCCATTCTGCAAAGTTTTCGTTGTAAATCATATCTGAGTTTGTGATGTTTTTGCTTTGCATGTTCATTATTTAGATAATTTATATGGTCTCGTGTTGCACAAGCAATGACCAATGCATCGAGTGCATGATGGCGATGATCAATTCTTTTTTTACTAAACCCCTTCTGCAATTCCAATGGCATTTCAATTTGAAAATATCTTTTTCCTTCCTTGTTCACCCAATTTCCAAATTGATTACTTTGTGTTAGCTTATTTAACCTTTCAAACCTCGGATAAATAATATTATTCCACACATCATTTAATCCCCAATCATTTTTTAATCTGCTGATTACACCACCTGAACACACAATTAAATTTTTTGCAGTTGCTTCCATTTCGCCTTCCTCTCTAACAATATTGGAAAGCAACGAACGAACTACATTACTGATATATCTTGTATCGTTCAATTGTCTCTCGATAAACTTTTCAGGAATATCTTCCATTAACAACTTTTTCATTTTCGTTTTGTTGTTTTTAAAGTGTTGTTTCACAAAATCTTCATATTCAGGGACATTAAAGATTCTTACTGTCTTCCCAAATGCTAACTCAACAATACTGTTTTGGTTTTTCTTAATAAATTCATATCCAAGTTGGTTATCTTTTAAATTATTAACTTGAGATTCACAAATTACTTTATTACTTAGTGCATCATCAAAAAATCTTGATTGTGGAATAATATGTTCTATTTCATAATCTGTTGTAAAAAGCTTAGAAAGTGGTATTATTTGTCCAGTATAGGGTGAACGATACTTTTGCTCAAGCCATAATTTGTATTTAACAAATTCAGAGTGAGAAGGCTGAGGTGATTTTGAAATCTTAAGAATATCTTCAGGGATATCAATTCCAGAATTCAACACACCATCTTCAAAAATTTTCAAAATCTCCTGCTGCATTGGAGAATGCGGTCTAACATTTTCAACATCAGAATCATTTGCTAGTTCATTAAGAAAAGCCTTAATTCTTTGATTTCTGTTTTCATTTTCGGAAACCACTTTTGAGAGCCGTTTTCTTTCATCTGCAGTATTCTTCATTTCTCTTCCTAATTCAAGATGAATCTCATGAATATCGCCCCATTTCACCCATATATCTTTCACAACACGAAGTGTTTCAGTTACAATTTGCTCAACTATTGGATTTCTAAGAGAATGTTGCTTAAATTCATTTTTCAGGAAATGCTCAATATCTTCAGGATTCTTCCATCTCTTAACATCAGAAACTTCTGAATGTCTTCCATAAACAGCATAACATGCCTGATATGTGTTTAAGCCTTTTAAATATTCGCTGGTTTTTAAGAAGCTTTTTAAGACTTGTCTTGGAATATCATCATCAGCTACACTCTCAATTTTTTCATAGTCATTATCTATTGATAAAAGCCTTTCTTTAACCTGATCAATTCTATATTTTGCATCATTGCAAATATTCGATTCACTCCAGTATTTGCCCCTTCTCATTAATGGCAACAATTTTTTGATTGCTTTTTCAGAATAAGCTCCATACTCCTTTTTAAAAGCAGGGAATTTCTTAAATAACTCAACAAATTCAAAACCAAAAGAATACCTCGCAGAAAATTTAGTCAAGGCCTTAGTTCTTTCTTCATTATCTTCAACAGAATAAAGTATATGCCATAAATGATAAAGCATTGAATCATCAAGCAAATCAGAATTGAAATTTTTCAGTTTTTCCAACCTGCTTATAATCATTGCACGCGTTTCATTAGCAGGAAATTCTTTATCTTCAACATAATTCCACCTATAAAGAAATTCAGCAGACCTTCTCGGTTTTTTTAAATTAAAAAACTTATTTAACAAAGTATCTTGATTAATGGTTTTGCAATTATTCAGGTAATCGAATAATCTTACATAATCATCCTCACTTTGCAAAAACTCAGAAGTTACATCAAAATCTGGAATTGTTTTTCCATCAATTTCTCTTTCTCTTTCATATATCCTTAAATTATGAATGAATTGCCAAAGTCTAAATTCCTGAAATAATGGATTCGACTTAGCAATACATTTTAAATATACCCTTTCATTTTGTAAAGTTTCCGGGTTTTTATAGGTTCTATATTCATAAGGACAATTACTTATCAAAGACTTTTTACTTTTTAATGGTCTTTGATAGAAAAGAATGTCATCCACAAAAAGCTTTACAAAATCTGACTTTTCAAGCGATGTAGCATGAGTCTTATTATTTGGATATAATTCATTTATGCATTTTAAAAGCAGGACAGAACTTGATAGCTCCTTATGAAATTGTTTTTGCTTATCAATGATAGCAATTAATTCACTCTTATAAAATTTTCTCTCGATTGTTCTTACCAGTTTCCCTCTGATTTTTTGCTTTGGATTTGTCAATAATGCATCATAAATGTATGTACCAACTGTTTTTCCGCTATTATATATTACAGCTTCAGTTTTTGCTTTAATTTTTTTGTAGATTTTGTCCTTATCTGTTTGTGACATCAACTCAATTTCTTCGAAAGTAGGAAGAACCGACAACCTTCTTTTAGGTAATCCTTCTTTTGATAATTTAAGTTTTCCATTTTCATCCAATTCTTCGGTAATCAAAAAATCTTTTTCTAAACCAATCCAATCTGGTTTAATTGTAAATGTAGCAGAATAAGTCCATCCATTCTCAAGTTTAATATCATACCATCTTCTAGATGGGTTTTTTTTATCAATTTCCCTTTCTATTACATAAATAACTTTAAGCTTTTCCACATACTCATTTTTCATGTTATCATCATCATCCTCTCCTCGAAGTTGATAATATCCTCTTTTTTGGTTAAAATTTAATAAAACCCAAGCTAATTCCTCTTTTTCAATTCTATCTTCAATTGCTTTTTTCCTTAAATAATAAATTGTCCAATCATATGGGATTTTATTTCCATTTTTAACAAATTCAGGTTGTGATTTTTTAAAATCTTCTAACATCCTTTCAAATGATTTCTTGAACAGAAACTCATGATTGCCTGCTGAATTCCTAAAATATGCTATCTTGGGTTCACATTCTTCCAAAAATTGCCCTTTTCTATCAGCAAAATCAATTTTGGATGCGTAGTGCTCTGGCAAAAAATTCAATATATTCAAAACCCGATGAAGTCTTTCTCTTCGCAGCAAAAATCTTTCTCTTAATCTTCTCATACCTCTACGTCTTGTTCGCTCAGCGGTCTGTGAAACAGTTGTTCCGCTTTCAAATTTCCCAAGAATGCCTTGATCCATAGGAATTATTCTACTACCTGCTCCAAGGATTTTACTTTTATCAACATCCTTTTGAACCAATGCCCATCCGATGCTATTGG
>CAZLSE010000085.1:0-4618 GCA_964562055.1 uncultured Gammaproteobacteria bacterium | reverse complement strand
TAAGATAATGCTTATCTTAACTCTCTGATCCTGTGGCAAAGCAGCTTGACGTTGTATCACATCCCATAAAGCATTTACTACCCAAACACCAATTAAAAATGTATTCTCTGCCCCAATTAATCCTTTAGGTAAATTAAATATGATGATACTTTTTTCATCGTGCAGCTCCTTATAAAGATCAATTGCGTTTGGGCCTGTCAAAAGACGGTTGACTAACTTAACTGACAACATTCTGTTAAGCTTATTTCTTGGTGCCTGCAGTTGCTCCTCCAGTGCTTTCGGGTTCTTTTCCTCCATTGGTAAAAAGATTTTAGTCCAATAAATCCTCTGAAAAGGATCGTTAAGATTTTGAATAATTTCATCCCTGAAATCCGGATCAGCTAACATTGCATAAACATCCGAATAAGTAAAACGTCCTTTTACATCAAGTAAGGCATACATACTGTTAGCCAAGAACTCTTCCGACCTTGGGCCAATGGCCTGCCTCCCCCACTTCTGAATAAAACTTTTTATCTGGTTATCTACAACAATATCTTTACTTAAATAATAAGCAAAGGGATTGATGGACCAGGGGCAGCTTGGGTCAGAAGCGTCAATATAAATAACTCTTCTGGTAGGAGGTATTACGCCAAGTACCGTTTTAGCCATGTCATTGTTAGGATCTAAAATAAGCTGGCCTTTTTCAGGTATTTTTGCATCGCTTTGGACTAAACTCTCAATGACCGTAGACTTACCACCACCCTGGGTACCTATCAGTAAAAGGTTATATTTCCTATCCTGCGGTAAAATTCCGACCGGCCCGGTTTCATCTTCGACGAGAGCATACCTTTTCTCGCGGGTAATTTTCATTGATGCCGGTGCCCTTCTGACATTTGCCCTATTGAGGGTGGCCACCCTAACCCTTACAGAAGGTAGATGTACGATTGTAGCAATATGAAAACTTGATAAAATGCACTTCCGGAATAAAAAAATAGATGGCATCACATTATTTAGCCATCTAAACCAGAGATTTTTAAATACTTCAATCATGCTATAACTTACGATCCCTGGAGGAACCAGGCGATTCTCTCCACTGGCCTCCCCTAAGACCCCGGCCACCGCCCTGGCCGTATCTAAGGAATTGGTGCATAGCTTTATTTCAGTAGCAAAGACTCCCTTCCCGGTAATCTCCAGTGTACTCTTTAATTCCTTATCCTCAACATAACCCATCCCTGGGTCAGTTAAGTCTGACATTTTATCTAATATCTTGGTTTCCTCATAAGCCCTTTGCAGCAGCTTAACCTTTTTCTGAAAGCCCAACCCTTTAGGAGTTAATAGAAATTGTAATCTAGCCTCCCCCTCCCTGGTAGAAAGGACCGAAACCAGGGCCTCAGTAATTGACGATTGGTAATTCCTCAAGGATCTAAGAGGATAGATCCATTTTCTTGATAAACTAAACTGCTGTTTTACCACTGCATTGCTAAATGTTTTTTCAACCGTTGCAAACCTCACATTTTGATACGTGCTTTGTAACCTGGCCTTGATACCTTCCATGACCCATGATGGAGCGCATAAATAAAACCGTACAGCACCATCAGCCTCCTTTACAACCTCCCAAGCCATATGATCATGGCCACGGAATAAAGCAAAGTTTCTCGTTACAAGCATAGAATAACAGCTATCAAAAAATGACATCACTTCAAAAGGTTCTGCTGTATCGTCACGACTTAAAATTATTTCTGCACGAGTCATTTTTTCAAATCTTCTACCCCTGTAACGTAACCGATAGACTATTACAATACTACAGAAGGGAATGCCAACATAAATACACCCCTTAAAGACCCATACAGCAGTATCTTTTACTACTCGCTCTATTTGTTCAATCTTTTGATTCATATTATGTTTTGCTTCATTTAAAGGATTAATTTTATTAACGGACGTTGATGGTAATTGTATTGTGGTATTGGTATTTACACCTATATCCCGTAACTGGTTCATAGCATTTAAAAAAAAGAAACCAGCTAATGGTATTCCTATTATTGAAAAAATAATAGGAATGATTAACCTCTTGGTTGCTATTTCACGTAAAATATTCAAATCTCTTCCCCCTATCCCGAAATAAGACCCCCCTGCCCTAAGCAGAGGTCTTATTAAAGCTTAACGAGGTCTATAATCCTTATCCTCTATATCCGACCATCCAATGCCATAACGTTGGAAAAATTCATCATAATACAAGTCCTTGTAATTAGGATTACTAAAGCCAACATCCTGTGCATCAAAACCAGAGGCCACCGGCCAGAAATTGCAATTTATAACATGCGTATCTGAGTTTGGAAAATTTATAGAAAATCTATACGGTGATTTTGTCATTTGACCATACATAGGGTCAGAAGCAAATAATGAGAAACCTCTATTTATAGCTGAAATCACAGGTATCCCAGAACTACTTCCATATTTACTTGTGTAATCACCACTCCTATATGACTGACTACCCCAATTATAACTTCTGTATTTCATGTCACATTTTGCAATGCCTAATAGGTCTGTATCAGGCTTAAACTCAAATTTATAATAGTTAGTCACAAAAGAAGCTTCTCTTGAATCCGTTAAAAACTTGGAAAAATTGGCATCATCTAGCCCACTGGAGTTAGCTACAGTTAACGAAAATGTAACTGTTCTTCGTTGATTATATATCGTAGCCGTTGAGTTCTTGGGTATCGTTACTGACTTGGTGCCAATGTCAACCACATCATAACTGGGGTCACTAATTACAGGCTCATTATAATACCAGTAAATATAATCCCCTTTCCGATCTCTATAAGTGGTAGCATGTTCCTGCATGTAATTTTTAAGATAACTGACTTTAGGCAAATAAAACTGTAAGTTATTGGTATTAGTCGAGCTGAACACACAATCATAGGGAGAATTATTAACCCCGTCTATCTTAACATCATAAGTAAAGGTAAATGTACCCCCGGAAACATTGCACCCTACATATGAAACCGTCTGATTAAACTTTGGTACCGGCACATCATCGTCTTTGATGTAATACCCAGGGGCATAGTTCTTTTTCAAATAGCCAACATCCGGATCTTCTAACGCTACAAATTCATATATAGGAATAAATATAGGTTCCCTCGTAACAACAGGCAACTTATCCTTATGCCACCCAACAATACTTGGATCATCTAAACCCGGATTAGGACGATCATCCCAACTTTCCTCGTATTGATCAAGATTTGTGTAGCTTGAATTATATCCAACAATTACTGGCCCTGTCTGATCCCATTTATCGATTGATGCATTGTCAGACAACAAAGCACCATCGGGGTAAAACCTCACTACTTCAGTATAGGTACCATTCCATTCGCGCTTTCCGTCTATTAAAGCACGGTCATCATCATCATCCCTTATAATTGGAAGATCTGGGGAAGTAGATTCAACCCACGCCTTTACCTTATTTATAGCAGTATCTTTATACTGTGGGTTATCAATATCGCTACAAATAACCTGCCAACCATCCTCGGTATATTTAACATATCCTTTCATACGCCACCAATAATCCACACTAGAAGCCATATGGAATACCTCAAAACGATACTGAGAATTTTGGTTAAGTACATTAGGATCACTTAGATCTAAATCAAATCCCCACCAGTCATCCACCCACCCATAATTGGGTTTAAGATAGTCAGGATATTCGGGATCTAAATTTTCAGTAATATCTGTTGAAATCCATACATTGGACCACCCATCATCCCAATTGCTATCCCATTCCCCTTCCCACTCATATATTTTGTTCTGGTACTTATCATTTAATTTTATATATCTAGTTTCATTAGCCTGAAATGTTACTTCTTTATTAAATCCAATTGGAGAACTTCTACCAGCGAACATTACCACCTCAACATTAGACTTAACCTGGAATGGATTAGGATTTGTAACACTTGCTACAATTAAGTATCGTTTAGGGTCATCTGTTGGAACTATATGTGCCAGCAGACTTCCGGGCCAAGTAACCTGAGATGTTGGAATATTTCTCACCTGACCTGTCTCATCATAATATTGAGAATCAAATTTACGTCCAATTGGCATATTGGGTGCAAAAACTTTATCCACTCTCACGGGTGCAACTCTGGTAACTAACGTAAAATCTTCTTTTGTTACATACTCATATCGATCAACAACTTGCCTTTCTCTTGTCTCATAACGGCCACTGTTTAAAAATGCATAACCTGTCTCCTTACCAGTTGAAGGGTTACACTCAATTAAAAGCCACGTACCCTTAAACTCTGACCAATAACCATAGACCTTTGTGTTATCAGCCAACGTTGCCCAAACTAATTCCTTCTCTCCACCTTTTACTGGAGAGATGGCAATGAATAGCAGGATTAATACAAAAAAAACAACCTTAATTTTTCCCAAGTAGTTTTGCACCTCCTTAATTAGTGCGGTAAACTCTAATTTTGGCCTGCTTGTCATCCTTTGTATACGGAATTTTCCGCACATCCGGTATCCAAACCTGTTCCGTCACTATTTTATAAATTGGTATCATTTCTGTTTTTACAGGGTGGTAATACAGAGGTTGTTCTATAGAACCAGGCGGTGGTGGCTCCATAGGCCCGTCTGACAGAGCAGT
>CAZLSE010000084.1:0-4621 GCA_964562055.1 uncultured Gammaproteobacteria bacterium | reverse complement strand
CTATAGTTACGAATATTGAGGATTTTGCGGAACAAGACCAATTGTTCATCATTCATTTGTTTTAACCCGTTATAATGTTGGTTATACGAAATTAACGATATTAATTCCATTATATTTTGTATTTTTGCCTGTAATTTAAGTTTATTTCGTAAATAAACGAGTTAGCTGAAATATACCCTACTACAAAAAAGGTGAATAAACATGGCAAATGAGAAATTTGATGAGTTAATAAGAATGCGAAAAGACTGGGTAAGGTCTTCAGAGGAAAATAATTTTGATTTTGATAATATTTTGGGAGGATTATATGCCGATCCTTCCCATTTCGTTTATGAATTATTACAAAATGCGGAAGACGAGGGTGCTAAAGAAATTAGATTTGAACTTTTCGAAGACAGGTTGGATGTTTATCACAATGGAAAAGATTTTGACCTTCAAGATATTGATGGAGTAACAGGGATCGGTTCTTCTAAAAAGAAAGATGATTTAAATTTAATCGGGAAATTCGGTGTTGGCTTCAAATCCGTTTTTGCTGTTACTCAAAACCCCTGCATATTTTCTGGAGAATACAAGATAAAAATTGAAGACTTTGTAATCCCTACACCCCTGAATGTTAGCAGCACAACCCAGGAGAATGAAACTCTAATCAGAACCCCTTTCAATAATAAATATCGTTCACAAGAGATTATTTTCGAACTTATACACAAAAGACTTAAAAATCTGGGATTAAGAACATTGCTGTTCTTAAAAAATATCAAAGAAATTAAATGGCAAACACCATCATCGAATGGACACTACCTAAAATCAGATGAGGATATTCAAGCAACACCAAACACAAAAAGAGTAACATTAGTATCATCAAATGTTACCGAGGAATATTTAGTCATTAGAAGACCAATAAAAATTGAGAGTAAAGAATTATGGGTCGAAGTAGCGTATAAACTGGGTAAAGAGCAAAATGGTAAAGAGATAATCGTTCCAGAACCTAGCTCAGAGTTGGTTGTATTTTTCCCGACCGAGAAAGTAACCTATCTTAAATTTCTTATTCAAGGTCCTTTCAAAACCACTCCAAACAGAGAAAACGTTCCTTTAGAAGACGAGCAAAATAAGATAATTCTTGAAGAAATTGGAAATCTTATTGCTGAAAGCTTAACCATTGTTAAAGATTTAGGTTATCTTGATGTAAATTTCTTAAGTATTTTACCTCTTAACTCATACCTTGCTAAACCCGCACAAATTTATTCAGTGATGTATGAAAAAGTGAAAGAAAAACTTCTTTCCGAGAAGTTGCTACCTACAACAGATGGCACATATACCAAGGCGGGGGATGCTTTATTGGCACGTGGTAAAGAATTGACTGAGTTTTTAAATAATAACGACATTCAAAACTTATTTTCTAAACAAAATTGGCTAGATACAAATATAACCTATGACAAAACATATGAACTAAGAGATTATCTGAGTAATAAACTTAAAGTTACTGAGGTTGATTTTGAAAGTTTTGCAAGAAAAATAACCATTGAATTCTTACAGACAAAATCTGATGAGTGGATGATTGATTTCTATAGACGACTTTTAGACCAACAATCTTTATGGAGTGAGAGAGTATCTTCAAAGGGGGTCTTGAGGACTAAACCTATAATTAGATTGGAAAATAATGAACACACAGCACCATTTGATGATAATGGAAAAATTCAGGTTTACTTGCCAGCAGAAACAGAATCTAAATATAAAACCGCTAAGCGTGTCTTCACTGAAAATAAAAACTCTTTAAATTTTTTGAAAGCACTCGGTTTAACGGAACCAAATATTTTTGCCGAAATCAAGGAATTTATTCTTCCAAAATATCTGGCAGAAAATCCAGTCAAAGATGAAGGATATTTTGAGGATATTGAAAAACTTTTGAAAGCTTATGAGACGATACAAGCCAATACGAAAAGAGCGTTTATTGAGGAATTATTAAATGCATCTTTTATTGATTCAGTCTGGATGGATACTTTGGAAAATCATTTATGCAGACCTACTGAAGTGTATTTTAGGGATAATGACTTAATTGATTATTTTAAGGGTTATCACTCCGTTTCTTTTGTCTCTAATGAGCTTTACGAAAGATTTGAAAAAGAAAGGCTAAAATCTTTCCTTACAGAATTAGGTGTCGAAGATAAACCAAGGCGTATTGAAATAGATGGGGATTTGACATGGGAAGAGAGAAAAAAATTGCGAGGTGATAGTCCTCATTTCGGCGATAGATATCAAAAAGACTATGAATATGAAGGCTTGGATAATTTTATAAACAACATAATTCACGAAAAATCATACTTGCTGTGGAAGTTATTGCTAAAAAGTATTGAAAACTTGAGTAGTTGGCAAGCACAAGAATTTTTTAAAGGTGAATATAGATGGTTTTATAGATACGAACAATGGAATAGCTTTGAGGCAAAATTTTTAAAGACACTTAAACAGCAGGCATGGTTGGTTGATAAAAATAACAATTCCCAAAAACCTTCTGAAATTACTTTTTCGGAGTTATCTGATGATTACATCAAAAAAAATCCAAATATAGATATTCTAATAAAAGCCCTTGAATTCAAACCTGAAATTATTGACAAACTTACAGAAAATGACAGAAGAATATTAGAGATTGCGAAATCAAAAAATATTACTCCGGATGAACTTGAAAAAATTCTTTCTGAGAGGGAAAAGAAACAATTGAAGCCTGAAAAAGAACAATGGACACCTGAGTGTGAACCAGATACAATTGCTGTAAAAATGCAAGTAGTAGAACCACTTAAAATTATTACTCCTGATTTATCACGTCAAAGAGAGGAAATAGAAACAGCACCAGATGAAATACCAACGAACGAAACTGAAGAAACGGAAAAAGATATTCTGAATATGCCACTTGATAGAAATGCAGTCGGGAGGTGGGGTGAAAAATATGTTTATAATGCCTTGAAGGAAAAGTATCAGGAACGGGGAAACCTCATTGAAACGGATTCTGGATTTAAAGTAATAAATGCTGAGAACGAAGAATTTGAAATTATATGGTTGAACAAACATCAAGATAGAGGAAAGGGCTATGATTTTGTTATAAGGAAAAATGAAACTGAATCGGAATATATTGAGGTGAAAACTAAAATAGAAGATAGTGAAGAACTAATTGAAGTTACAGGAACTCAATGGGAGTTTGCTAGAAAACTTTTTGACGAAGGGAAAGGCGAGAGATATTCTTTTTATGTGGTGTTGAATGCGGGAAAAGAAAATGCGGAAATTCATATATTAAGAAATCCCATTAAGCTCTGGAAAGAAGGTAAACTTTATGCACATCCAGTTAATTTCAAACTATAAAATGAAGAAGGGCATACTTCAGCTAACACAGCATAAAAGGTTCGTGCCTTACGGCACTCACCCAAATTTTGCTCCGCAAAAACTTCTTTTATGCTGGAAACGTTAAGCGAAAGGGCAAGCAAAAAGGATGATGAAAATGGAACCAAAAGATTATAAAAATAGAACTTATCTTTCGGCAATAGAAGCATCTAAATTTTTAGGTATTTCAGTTGAGACGCTTCATAACCTTGCAAATAAGCAGGTTATTAAGGTACAAATTGCGGCAAGTGGCCAGATGCGATTTGATTTAAGAGAGTTAAAAAAATATGAAACAAATTTTAAGCCTAAACACCAAACAAATAAAATAGATGTTAAAAAGGTAAATGTTGTTGAGATAAACGGGACGACTCAAAAGGTTTTTGTTAAAAATTCTATGGAGATGGACGATTTACCTGATAACAGTATTCATCTAATGATTACATCACCACCGTACTTTGATACGAAGATGTATTCAAGAGAACCAATTGAAGATGATCTTGGCAATATTCACGATGTAGATGAATGGTTTGACAAAATAAGTAAGGTTTGGAAGGAAGTCTATCGTGTTTTACAGCCAGGGAGAAAGGTATTTATAAACATAATGAATCTTCCTATTAGATTGGAAAACGGTAGTTTCAGAACTTTAAATCTAGTGGGCAGGACAATAGATGTGTGCGAAAAAATAGGATTTGTTTTTAAACGGGATATTGTATGGCACAAGACAAATGCTGTAAGAGCCCATTTTGGAACATATCCATATCCTGGTGGAATTCTAATAAATAATATGCATGAATTTATCCTTGAGTTTGAAAAGTCTGAAGAGAAGGGATTTAAAAAATATGGGCATTTAACTAAAGAACAAAAAGAGCAATCAAAATTAGATAAACAATTTTGGCTATCCATAAAAAAGAGTGATGTTTGGGTAATGAAACCTCAAGGTAGTGGCGATAGGCGAAGTCATATTGCACCATTTCCGTATGAACTCCCTTACAGATTAATCAAGGCGTTTAGTTATATTGGTGAGACAGTTCTTGACCCCTTTGTTGGTTCTGGGACCACTCTTTTAGCAACTGCGGATTTAAAACGCAATGGAATTGGTTATGAAATAGTTCCTGAAATTGTATTTGATACAATAAAAAGTCTAAAGAACTATCAAACAAAACTTTGGTGAGGTAAAAAGTATGAAATTAAATGGAAAAACAATATATGCCCAATCCAGCGATATAAAATCTCGCACTTATCTAGAATATCGTAAAGA
>CAZLSE010000083.1:0-4708 GCA_964562055.1 uncultured Gammaproteobacteria bacterium | reverse complement strand
ATTTCCTCCCCCTTTGTCCCCCTCAAAGAGGGGGAATTTATTTCAATATAATCCGAAGCGGGATTGGGGGAGATTGAAATTTTCGAAACCTCTTCATTTATCGAAGTATTGCCTTGCTTTACCCAATCTACAATTTCTTTTGCCAGGGGACTGGTTTGCGTTCCATATATACCAACTAATTGGCCAAATTCATTTACCAAATATTTCTGAAAATTCCACAACACTTCCTGGTCGGCAACTCCATTCTTCGACTTCAAAGTAAGCCATTTATAAACAGGGTGCTTATCTGCTCCTACAACCGATATTTTGGACATCATCGTAAAGGTTACATTATATTTATCGGTGCAAAAATCATAAATGGAAGAATCTGATCCAGGTTCTTGATTGCTAAAATTATTAGCAGGAAATCCGATTATTTCGAATTTGTTGCCACCGTATTGTTTATAAAGCGATTGCAAATCAGCATATTGATAAGTATAGCCACAATACGAAGCTACATTTACTATCATCAGCTTTTTGCCCTTCAGTTCACTGAAGTAAAGCTAATCACCATTTATCTTTTTTGCTTTTAAATCATAAAAATTCTCTGCGGAGTATGCATTTATAGAAATTAATAAACAAAATAAAGTAAAAAATATCTTTCAAAAAAATCCCATTTTAATAAAAATCAAAAATACAAAGAAATTTGGAATTGTCAGATATGATGATGCATTCTAACAAAGAAACAAAAGCATTGAAAAATTTGATACCTTTTCTACTGTTTTTTTGAATAGTACATCCCCGCAATAAGTGCCGGATAATTACTTAGAATGCCGTCAATTTCATGATTATTTAAAAATTCTTGAATATAGTCCTTAACATCAAGTGTCCATAAAAAAACTTTTTTACCGGATTGATGTACTCTTGCAATATCATCAGATTGAATTTTGTCAGTCCACCTGGGTGCCCAAACCTGACAAGTCGGGTTTAATGGAGAAAGTGCGGTTTCCACATTAAGCTCAATAAGTATTGGAGTTGTATTTGTTAAACTGCTGGATCGATATGCATTCAAAATATCTTCACTTGGTATGCCTAAAAGGATTTGAATATCATTTCTGCCAACTGAGGATGCATAATCAATAGCTTCTTTTTGGATCCGAATAGCTTCATCAACTACGTTAGGATCCTTAATATCCAACCAAACTAAGGAAAGGGTTGTTTTATCAATTACAGCCCGTAATGCTTCAGAAACTGTAGGAATCGTTTCTCCATATATTAATCGACTGAATGATTTTATCTGCTTTAAATCATAATCTTCAACATTTCCTAATAAATAAACACCTTTAACGGTTCGAGGAGAAAAGCATCATCATGGAATACAATAAGTTGCCCATCTCTTGTGCGTTTTATGTCAATCTCTATTCCGGTTGCGCCAAATATTGGAGAATGAATCATCATTTCAATACTATTTTCGGAATAACCAAGACGTTCTGCGTTACGCCCACCACCTCGGTGTGCTAGAATATGGAACGAACGACCTGTATTATAAATGGATCTTATACGCTTAAGAACTATCTTTTTTCCATCTAATGTTTTTCCTCTTAGTGTTATGTTCGTTGGAATAGTGTCGGCAGTCAATTCAATCCCACCTTCGTCAGGTAGGATTGATAAATTGATATATATTGCAGTCCCGTGTCGTACAATTCTAGTGTAGCCGATTAGTAATATTGAGTCCCCTGAAGCTCCTCCAGCTTGCTCTGAAAATACAATGTCGTGCTGGGAATAAAGGCACCATCTTTTTCCTACCCATCTACACACAACTTAATCACCAAATGTTTCAGTACCATGAACTACTGTATAGATTCCATTCATATTTGTTTTTGCATTATCACCCAAGGGAATGGTTCTTGATTCAATGTTTTGAAAATCTATATCGAGCGCCGGTGAGGTAGGAAGTTCTATTACACATGAAGTTAGAAATATTGAGATAAATATCAACACTCGTTTCATATTTCAATAACTCCCTATATTAACTCGAACTGTTAGAGAGGGCATAACAGACAGAATGCGCCGATAGTCCAAATATAATATCCTAAGTTCTGGACCGATAAAAATATTTTTGTCAACTGTAAAAATATATGATCCAAACAAAGTTAGTCCAAGTTCCAATCGATGACTTTGGGCAGTTTTCCCATAATTGATTGTACTTAATAGTAAATATGGTCCCATTCCTAGACCTATTTCCAGTCCATTTTTCTGCATAGATACAACTGCTTGCAGTGGAATAGCATTTAGTCTAGCTGATTCATATTCTAATTCACCATTCATTATGGAATTTATTTGAAATTCATCTTCTACAATCAACAAATAACCACTTAATAGACCAAAAGCCAGAAGGCGACCAGGATGCCACATTGCGCGGATGGTCATCCCGTAACCAAAAGTAGAATTAATGGGACCTCCTGGATAACGTTCCTCGTAAAAAAATTAACTGAAGGAGAAGCACTAACAGACAATTCTATTTGATATAAAGAATCTGATTGGGCTTTGGAACAAATTGTAAAAAAGCCAACTAGTGAAATATAAATTAAAAATAGTCTTTTCATAATTGTATCGCAAAGAAAAATTTTGGAACACTTCGGTATTCATCTATTGTATCATAAAAAACCAAGCTTGATAAGGTGACCTGGAAAACTCTAAATTTAGTCCTAACGACATAATAGTTTTTCTCAATATCGGTTGCTCTATTGCCAGGGTAAAACTGAAATCATTCCAAACACACTTGGGCCCTGGAGCTGATAAGTCTCCAACTCTACTACCGCTTGTAAAGATATATGTAGCGCCCATTGAAATTGAGGTAGAAAATTCATCTGCTCTTATTCCAAATCTAATTATTGGCATATCCATAACAGAATAAGCAAAGTTTTCATCAAACATGTCCAGGTGGTATGTACCTACAAATCCGCCAATATGGTTTGCGATTCCAAAACTGAAGCAAGAGCCATAAATATTCCATTGCAACCCTAAATGCAGAAGACTGGAAAAGTAATTTGTAGATAATGAACTAACAATAGAAAAATTCTCCATTAAACCATATTTATATTGTATTTCAATGGCAGGTATTGGATATTCCTCTAAATCAGGTGTTGGAAGCAAGGTGAAGGCTCCTCCAATCTGCATGATTGATTCTCCGACTTGTAGAGGCAGTGGCTCATAGAAATAAGTAAAAAATAAAGAATCATAACTATTTTTTATTTCTGGACTTGTAATCGGAGCATAATTGTTTTTTTCTTGAGCAAATACTTTTGTCCCAAACAATACAACAATTAATACCAGATAAATGAGTTTCAAAATACTTCCTATAGTTTATATCTCTATTATTTTTCGATCTATATTATGAATTCAACGGAAATATCAAAGTTACTAAAAGTTCAACGAAAAGTGCTATTTATCAGACTATAAAATTTTGAGCCTGATAAAAAAAAGCATGGATTATCCTTCAAATATTTAATCACTTCCTATGATAGCTTGTAATTTGGCATCACGGATAAAGTGTAAACCTAACCATATACACCATATTGGATAAAACAGCGCTGCTGTGCCTGCAGCAAATAAATTAAGCGGTTCATTGCTAAACACTGCACCAAATACTGTAGCCCAAAGACCTAAACCAAGAATAATTCCGGCAATTGCATGCAAATTATGGAGTTTGCGTCCTTTTATCGCCAGAAGGTTAACTATGATTAACCAAGTTCCCGGACCTCCAAAACTAAACCATCCATCTGGGTCGATCTCGCGGAGACCGTTGGCGACAATGGAGTCTTTTATAGCTTGACCAACTGTTACGTAGTTACTAGAAAGTTCAGGCATGAGTCGCGCGAGAGTTATTGCCCAAACCCCCATTACAGTGAAACCTGCAATGCCATATAGAGTGGCGAATCGAGTCCAATCGCGATTGACAGGCTTGACCAAGTCTGTAACAACTGGAATTACAGAGTAACTCAAAATAGCTGTTATAACAATGAAAATCCATGCAACTGACAAAGCCAAAGGACTTGCAGTAAAATACTCGAAGAACGCTCCTGCGTCGTATCGCTGGTCGCCGGTTGCACCAATTACATAGACAACTAAAACAATGTTGATGGGGCGATGATTATTGCAGCGATACCTTCCAATTTGCTACCTACATATTTGTTTTCTAATCTGCTAATAGAATTATTCATTTTTCACCAAGTTTTATTTTAAATACTTTTTGGCTTTTAGAAAACGTTTCGTTCTTTTTTAAATTGGTCTTTTATCTCCTCCAACATATCATTCTGATTTTTTCCAGTTCTTATAACCAGCCCAAAACTCATTTATTTTCTAACTATCATATTAACAAAGTACAAAATTAATAAAATCTCATTTCACTACTATAAATTTATCTGAGTAATTTCCCATTTTTATATAATACACACTAGCGGGCAAATGCGAAATATCAATTCTAAGCCCCTCGCCTGTTAGGAGAGGGGTTGGGGTGAGGTCGATCACACATTCGCCGTAGGTGTTGTAGATTTTGATTTCAGATGTGCCATACTTTTGAACTGTGGCACATCTCTCGATATTGATTTTGATATAATCCGAAGCGGGATTGGGTGAGTAATTTAAGTTATTATTGAGAATGTAATCAACAGCTGATGTTTGCTCGCACATAGTAAATCCTAACTGATGCTTAATCCAAGATAACTCC
>CAZLSE010000082.1:0-4725 GCA_964562055.1 uncultured Gammaproteobacteria bacterium | reverse complement strand
ACAGACCACACAACTTAACGTTCCATATATTCTTCCTGATGTTGCTCATATTGAGTCGATTCTCAATACTCTATGAATGTAAAAATACTCTGTCTCAATCTGTGGGAGGGGGGAATTTTGTGGGACAATATCGTGGCACTTTTCAAGCGTAAAGATCCCGATGTACTTCTCCTCCAAGAAGCATTTGATGCATCAGCATCTTCGCTACCTCAGTTTCAAACGGTCAATCGAATGCGCAAACTATTCCCGTTACATTACCATTTTTACAGCCCAGAACTGTACGAACTGCGCCCCGATGGAGAAGGGGATACCGGTAATCTGATCATTTCAAAATATCCCATTTCTCATTCTGAAACGATTCTTCTTTACGGCAAATATCAAAAAATTACCCGGCCAGACACAATTGAGTTTTCGCATTATCCAAAAAACATGCAGTGTGCGCATATAAGTCTGCCTAATGCTTCAGAACTGCATGTTTACAATGTGCATGGCATATGATGGGGGCTTGATGGCAGCGATACCCCCGACCGGCTTCGTATGAGCGATCTTATTGTGTCACATCTCCAAGACAAGCCACACACACTCCTTATGGGCGACTTTAACCTCCGACCGGAGAATACTACTATACACAATATCGAAAAGCGGCTTATAAATGTATTTAAAGGTGATATGACAAGCTCATTTAATATGAAGCACAAAACAAACCCAGGCTATGCAACAGCGGTTGTCGACATGGTGTTTGCGTCGCCAGACCTTACAATCTCACGAAAAGCCATACTCGACGATGATGTATCCGACCATAAGGGTCTCCTTATTACTCTTCAAATATAATATGATATGAGGAAGTTTCTATAGGCGATCTCAAAATTCATCCCAGCAGGGGGTGAGGCAAAGGCAGTTGCTCCACAATCGTATACAGAGCTTATCATTAACAATCCTCGTATCCAATCTGCAGCACAAAATACAAACCCGAAGCGCTAGCGCTTGTTCCTATCCCATTTATTCAGGACATATGTAATGAGTCATCATCATCGTGGGGTCTATATCCTCGTAACACAAGAGAGGCAACTCGACTACTTGAGCTTGTACATACAGGTGATCAAAACGAACTTCAAGAACACCTTTCTTTTATGTTAACTATTTTTGAAGGTCAGATTGAAAAATATCTTCCTCATAAAATCATAAAGAGGTTTAAGTCACACAAACTTGATGAAACTAGTTCGGTCCACTTATTCGCATCTTGCGCGGAAGGTATTAATGGTGCTCACGATTTCCTTGCACGAGGTAAACAGTTTGCGGCAACATTTGAAAACGGCACAGAAGTTCTTAACGAAACTCATATAAAGCTTCCGCTGAGAGACGATCAAAACAATATATTGCCAGATAAAGACCTGCTGCACGAATGGGAACAGGCTATTGCTGATGGAACTCGTTTTTTGTCCTTTACACTCGCATCAAAATCCGGAAGACGATATGATGATCTGGGAAAAAAAGTTGTGAAAATGGTACGGGACCATAATCGCAAAAATCCAACCGATCAGATCACATTGGTAATCGATGCGGTGCAAATATTGGGGAGAGACACTCTGGACAAGGTGTATAACTGGCTCAAAGATGAGAGCGTAGCTGGAGTAGTACACACCGGCTCAAAGGCACCGGGAGGTCTGGCTCACTCGGGATTTTTATGGCTATCAGAAGAAGATTTGCAAAACTCTACAACTCACCGTTAAGCGAGGAAGAAAAAAACAACTACTCAAAAAACGGGGATGGGTAAATTAGATGATAACGCATGGTAGAGATATTAAAAATAGCCCAAAACGAAATAAGCATCTTGCAACAATGGCTAGAGGAATTAACAATATCAAGGCGATTATTGCACAAAATGCATATCTTATGGACCCTCAATACGCACTAGTACTTAACAAAAATAAAAAAATCTCAAACCGTGCGTGAAGCATATATTGATATGTTTGAAAGTGAAGGTTTTGCACTTGTTGATAAAGACGATCCTGATAACCGTCAACTTCCGTCTCTTCTATCATTTACACTTCCATACTATAAATACAGGAATTCTTCAACCACTCAGAATGAGAAAACAGAAGGAGATGAGCGAAGAAAAATATTCGATGATTATTTGTATTCACATGGGGCTGCACCGGGGTGATATTTACATGATGCAAACACACTTCCTATGTTCCGATGGGGTATAGATTGGGACATGGTACGCGGGCTTATGACGGGCGAACTCTCAGAAGAAAATTTTAAAAAAGGATTTGATCACTTAAGACATATATAATACATACCGTCTGGAGGAATCTCGCACTAAATATCGCAATAAAGTAGCCTAGAGAAGCATAATAAACTCATACAAAAAATGCATAGAGT
The DNA here is from genome assembly GCA_964562055.1 of uncultured Gammaproteobacteria bacterium. GTDB lineage: Bacteria > Patescibacteriota > Microgenomatia > UBA1406 > GWC2-37-13 > JAKBEU01. Next base: position 2,340 of record CAZLSE010000082.1, on the reverse strand, counting down.
TTCAGAGCGTTCCAAATAATTTTTTAGCGCGTCGCAACAAATTGCATTTGACAAAAAAAAGAGTATACTCATGGCGTAAATTTGTGTATACTTAAAAAGTACACTACCGTTATATAGTATTTTTTACACCGTGAATAAAAAAATACCACAAGGTTCTATCAACCCTCTCTCTTTTCTCGTTGTTATTTAATCTTTTCTTCCCAACACTCGACGTAATGCGCGTCAGTATACAAGCCCGTGCACAGGAAACTGTAGCAGAGGTGGTAAGCCCCACACCACAGAGTGAAGTATCAGCTCCCGCCCCACCTTCGTCCTCCGAATTGGAGGACTCCGCGGGGCAATCGGTAGAGCCAACTATTGAGGTAACAGCAGCTCCTACAGAAACTGTGGCGCCCACGGTAGAACCAACAATCACGGAAGAACCAACAATACAACCAACAACTGCAATAGCTCCAGAAACAACTCAAACACAAGAACAGCAAAAACCACAAGATCAACGACAAACAAATACAGCCGAAACACCGGCACCCACAACAGAGGCAACAGCAACACCGGTTCCCCCAACGGCAACGCCACAGCTTGATGAACAGATATCAACAACAATAGTAAAACTTGATGGATCGTATGCAGACCCGGCCCTCGTCCCCGAAACCTGGACCGACAAGGCCGACTACGCCCCCACAGAAAAAGTAGTAGTTAATGGAAAAAATTTTGTACCCAACTCGCAATACAATATTGCCATTTCCTCAACAGACCCTCCCGCAGTAACACACAACGGAACATTTACCACAACAGGCGAGGGCATCTTTACCTACGAATATCAGCTTGACGGAAATTACAGACCGAACTACAAAGTAGAAGTAAAAGATGGAAGTGGAACAGTAGTCGCAAGCACGACGTTTACGGATGGACCAATTATTTGTGCACCAGATGCAAACGGGGCAAATGATCAGCCTGGACAAAAAGACTTAACAAAGATGTGTTTTGACATGGACACAAGCGCTTCTGTCAAGACAACTTGGCAATGGGATGAAATCGCATGGAGCGGAAATAATACTGGTGATGCATGTAATCTTTTTGATACGGATAATGACGGTAATGCTAATTTCGCACTTTGCGTTATAATTGGAAATTCACCCGCAGTAATTCAAAGCACCACTCTATATTCATGTGACGATTCTCGTTCTGATAGATGTAAAGACGCATCTGCTTTAGTGAAATCATCCTCAACTGTATGCACGGTCGACCAAAACACGGAGGATCCTTTTACCGCAGGCGCATTATCGCCACAAGACACTGAGGGTTCATGTAGTATTGTTCCTTCAGATGTTGGCGGCACATCATCAAAACTTTTATATGTATGTTCATATCCCTCACAACAACCTAATTCCAATCCGTCCGACTGTATAGCGGCTGTTACGGGCAGTTCGGGCTCATTGGAAGTAATAAAAAGTCTCAATCCCACAACTGATCCGGGTAAATTTAATCTTGTTGTAAATGATACTGAGTATGCCTCCGGTATAGGACATAATGGAACTACTGGACAAAGAGATCTTGCAGTAGGTACATATACAATAAAAGAGACTGCAGGTAATCTAACTTCTCTTACAGATTATACCTCAAGTATAGAATGTAGATCATATGCGAATAATGGTTCGCACACTGTAATTGCATCGTCAAATACAAGTGGACCATTAGATGTTTCTGTAACCAACAATTCAAATATAGTCTGTACCATCACAAATACTCGCATCAATAATGGTTCAATCACTATCGTCAAAGACGCTTCTCCAGACAGTACGCAAGACTTTGCATTTACTACAATCGGAACAGGATTGTCTGGTTTCTCACTTGATGATGATGCAGACAACACACTATCAAATACAAAAGTATTCAGTGACCTCGCAGCAGGTACTTATTCTGTAGCGTAAACTGCAGTAACAGGTTGGGAGCAAACATCAGCGGTTTGTAGCGATGGAAGCCCAGTCAGCGCAATTAATCTCTCTGCAGGAGAAAATGTTACTTGTACATTCACCAATACCAAACAACCAAAACTTACTATTGTCAAGGTGGTAACAAATGACAACGGGGGAACAAAAGTTGTTTCGGACTTTCCACTTTTTGTGGATGGTAATTCGGTAACATCGGGTGTCAAAAACACTTTTACCGTCGGACAACACACCGTTACCGAAACAGGGGATGTAAAATATACTGCAACATTTAGCGGTGCATGTGATGCAAACGGAAACGTAACTCTTGCAGCAGGCGACGATGTTACCTGTACTATCACGAATGAGGACAAAGCACCATCACTTACTCTTGTCAAAACAGTAACAAATG
>CAZLSE010000081.1:0-4891 GCA_964562055.1 uncultured Gammaproteobacteria bacterium | reverse complement strand
CAATTATGTGTGCAGCATGGTAGGAGATTGATTCGCCTTCACGATCAGGGTCGGTGGCAAGTATAATCTCATCGTGGTCTTTTGCAAGTTCAATGAGTTGATCGATAGCCTTTTTCCGTTTTGCAATATATTCGTATTTTGGTCGAAAATTATCTTCAAAATCTATCGCCAATTCTTTGTTAGGTAAGTCACGAATATGACCGAGTGTAGCAAATACAAAGTACTCATCAGCTTTACCGTCTATTTTTAAAATACGGTTAAACGTACGAGCTTTTGTTGGTGACTCAACTATGATTAACGCCATTGTATTACTATAGCACAATTTAGCTCGTCCTTCGTTTCTTTTTAAGGAGTTTCGAATCAATGGCAGAACGGCGCATAAGCGAATCGATCTCTTTTCTTGCGTCTACTATTTTAGCATTTTTCATTTTTGCTTTTGCCATTTCAATTGCCTCTTGAGTCTTTTTTTCATCAATTTGATCTTGTCCGTATGCCCGAGAGACAAGAAGTCGAACACTTTCACCGTCTGTTTCCACATACCCGCCACCAATCGCCAAATAGTCACTGTCTTCACCTGACCAATAATGCACTATGCCTTCTTCCAGTAAACTGAAAAGATTGATGTGACGGGGTAAAATGGTCATTTCTCCTTCAGTGGATGGAAGAGATACCCCGTCAATGATTTTCTCAAGCATCACCTGTTTGGGTGTAATTATGGTAAGTTTTAATTTCGACATATTACTTTACAAACGTTATGACTTTATAAACTTTAAGAACTTTACAAACTTTATAACTTACCTAACTTCATCAATCGTTCCCACCATATAAAATGCCATTTCAAGCTTATCATCATGCTTGCCGTCCAATATCTCACGGAAGCCACGTACCGTTTCTTTGAGTGGCACATAGCGTCCTGGACGCCCGGTAAACGGTTCCGCAACTGACATTGGTTGAGTTAAAAATCGCTGTATTTTACGTGCTCGGTTTACCACTAACTTGTCTGCATCCGACAACTCTTCCATACCTAAAATTGCAATAATATCTTGCAGATCTTTATATCGTTGGAGAGTTTTCACTACTTCTCGTGCGGTGTTGTAATGTTCCTCACCAACAACGTCCGGATCAAGAGAACGAGAATACGATGATAATGGGTCGATAGCTGGAAAAAGTCCTTGTTCCGCTAATGAGCGCTCAAGATTTAACGATGCATCAAGATGCGAGAAAGTTGCAACAGGTGCGGGATCTGTATAGTCGTCAGCAGGTACGTACACAGCTTGAATTGATGTAATAGAGCCTTTTTTTGTTGATGTAATTCTTTCTTGTAATGCGGCCATTTCGGATGCAAGCGTTGGTTGGTATCCTACAGCCGATGGAATACGTCCAAGCAGTGCTGACACTTCACTTCCAGCCTGCGCAAATCGGAAGATGTTATCAATAAACAAAAGCACATCCATATTTTTCTTATCTCGGAAATATTCGGCGGATGTAACTCCCGTCAATGCAACGCGAAGTCTATTGCCTGGTGGTTCATTCATCTGGCCAAAGACAAGCACCGTCTTATCGATAACTTTTGTTTCCTTCATCTCTCGCCACAAATCGTTTCCTTCACGGGTTCGTTCACCAACTCCGGTAAATACCGATACACCCGCATGCTCCTTAGCTACGTTATGAATGAGCTCTTGAATGGTGACTGTCTTACCCACTCCCGCTCCACCAAATACAGCAATTTTTCCACCCTTAATAAACGGTGCAATAAGGTCGATCACCTTTACTCCGGTTTCAAACACTTCCTGTTCGACTGCTTGCTCTGAGAGTACGGGAGCTTCACGGTGAATTGGTAACCGTGTTGTTGTCTTTAACTGTTCACCTTCATCTATGGTTTCACCAAGTACGTTCATGATGCGTCCAAGCGACTCTTCTCCAACGGGAATTTCTATTGGTTTTCCTGTGCTTTTTACCGCTGTTCCACGTGATACTCCATATACGTTTCCCATGGCTACTGTGCGAACCAACCCAGGCTCAAGTACTGCTTCAACCTCAAATACTGTTTTTCTTATTTTTTCATCATGAAGTTCAAGTGCTTCGTAAATATTTGGAGTTTCATTCTCAGGAAACTGAATATCAACCACAACCCCTCGAACCGCAACAATTTTTCCTGTAGCCATATGTTAAAAAAAATTTTTAATTCAAAATTTTTAATTTCTAATGAATGGGAAATTTAATAAAAATTTAAAATTAAATTATCCAGCTTCAACCGACTCCTTTGCTGTTACCATGTCTAATAATTCATTGGTAATTTTCTCTTGTCGTAATTTATTTCCCAATAGGGTTAAGTTATAAATAACATCATTCGCATTGTCAGTTGCGTTTTTCATTGCTACCATGCGTGCCGAATGTTCCCCCGCTTCAGACTGAACGATGGCATCTCGAATTTTTTCCTCAACAAAGCTTTTAAGCACCATTTCAAGAACCTCTTTGGGATTAGGTTCAATCATGTATTCGATAAACTCTTTCGTATCAATTTCATTGCTAATATCAAATTTATAAGGAAGAATTTGTAGCAAATCAGCTTCTGTTTTTAATGTTGAGATAAAGCGGTTAAATAATATAAATACTCGTTTATACGTTCCTGATAAAAATCCTTCCATCGCCAATTTGTTTATTGCCGAAACCGTTTGCATTGGTGTACTTGTTGAATAGTCGGCCAGTAAATCTGAAGTCTTTGAAACAAACTGTGCTCCTTTTTTGCCAAGCGCTAAAAACTTTGTAGTTTTTAAATCGATATGTGCAGCCATGTAACGGAAAAGATCAATATTAAATGAACCACATAACCCTTTATTTGACGAAATAATGATGACCAGATCTGGTGCATTTTCAGACGCATGTGACACCAGCAGAGGTGAATCTACCTGGCCAATTTTAGTCATAATTTTTTTTATTATTAAGTCAAGGTGCGACTGAAATGGTTTTGCCTCTATGGCGGCCTGTTGACTTTTTCGCATTTTAATAGCGGAAACAAGCTGCATAGAACGAGTTATCTTTTTTACGTTCGATACTGACTTAATTTTTTTTCTCACCTGCCGTACATTCATAGATTAGCCATTAACAAATCCATCCACAATTGGCTTCACAAATGCATGAAGCTTTTCCTCAAGTGCGGGTGAAATAACTTTTTCTTTCTCAAGCGTTGTTATGAGCGTATTCCCCTGTAAACGTATCTGTTTTAATAAAACAGCTTCAAAATCAGTTACTTTTTGTGGAGCTACTGTATCCAAGTATCCTTTATTCGCTGCCCACAACACCATAAGCTCTTCACCGAGCTTGTATGGTTTATTTTTATCCTGCTTCATAAGCTGTGTTACCTTTGCTCCCCTGTCTAACAGTTTTTTTGTGTCTTCATCAAGATCTGACTCAAACTGTGAAAATGCAACCATCTCTCGGTACTGGGCAAGCTCGAGCTTTAGTTTACCCGCAACCTGTTTCATAGCTTTTGTTTGAGCATTTCCTCCCACACGAGAAACCGAAATTCCAATGTTTATCGCTGGTCGGATTCCTGCATTAAACAGATCGGTATCTAAAAATATCTGCCCATCAGTAATCGAAATTACGTTAGTGGGAATATACGCCGACACGTCTCCTTCTAGTGTTTCAATAATGGGAAGTGCGGTTATCGAGCCACCGCCATACTGTTCATCTACCCGACACGCACGCTCGAGTAAACGTGAATGAAGATAAAAAATGTCTCCAGGATATGCCTCACGTCCGGCTGGTCGTCTTAAAATTAGTGAGACTTGGCGATATGCCCAAGCATGTTTTGACAAATCATCATACACAATAAGAACATCTTTCCCTTGAGCCATAAAATATTCTGCAATAGCTGAAGCAGAATACGGCGCAAGATATTGGAGCGATGCAGGATCTGAGGCAGAAGCACTCACAACTACCGTATATTCAAGAGCACCCTGTTTACGGAGAAGCTCATTAACGATAGCCATCTTGGCATTTTTTTGTCCAATTCCGCAGTAAATACACACTACATTTTGCCCTTTTTGATTGATTATAGTATCGACAGCGAGCGTTGTTTTTCCCGTACCACGATCTCCGATAATAAGCTCACGTTGTCCTCTACCAATTGGAAAAAGAGCATCAATAGATTTTATACCTGTTTGTAACGGTACATTTACCGGTTTTCGATACACCACCGAAGGGGCAACCTTTTCAACGGGATTCATTTTTTCCGTAACAATTGCCTCACTTCCATCGATAGCTTTACCCAAAGGATTAACAACGCGACCTATCATTTTGTCGCTAACAGGAACTGAAAGTGTATAGTTAAGCGCCTTAATTTCCTCACCTGATTTAATCGCAAGATAATCACCAAGAATTACTATACCGACAGATTCTTCGGTAAGATCGATAATATATCCTTTTGCTCCGCTAGCAAACTCTACCACTTCTCCAAAACCAGCATGATCAAGACCGGTTGCAAGAACCACGCCATCTCTAATTTCTTGTACAATTCCTACCTCGTCAGTTTTTATGGTCTGTTTAGATGCGCGAATTTCTCGCTCAATTTGTTGGATATAGTGATCTACTGCTTTCATACAAGTTTTTTTTGTAATGTCTGTAATGCAAAGCGGAGCGATAAATCTACCGCCTTTGAACCCTGTTTGAGAATAAACCCTCCGATAATAGAGGTATCAACCACATTCTCGATAGTTGATGACTGAAACTCAGGAAAATGTCCGACAATAGACTTTTTTTCGTCAGACGAAAGCGGATAGGCAGATACAATTGTAAGTACCTGTTTGTTTGCCGACATTTCATCGACAAATGTCTGTTTCAGGCGTTTTTTCACACGGGGATCTAGGCGCATAGACGTTTAGTTACT
>CAZLSE010000080.1:0-4912 GCA_964562055.1 uncultured Gammaproteobacteria bacterium | reverse complement strand
TCCGTTACCCCCCCTTTTCGTTTTCTCACTCCGCTAATTTGGGAGAAACTTGATTTACATCAATACGATCTTGTACTATCTTCCACCGGTTCTTGGATGTGTAAAGGAGTGATTGCTGATGCAAAAGCCGTACATATAAGCTATATTCACCACCCCCCGCGATATCTCTATGGGTATGAGACTGCAGTTGAATGGCAAAAAAACCCCATCATAAAAGTGTATGGACTTATTGTAAACCATTTTTTACGTATGTGGGATTTTACTGCATCACAAAGACCAAACTATCTTATTGCCAACTCTATTGAGACGCAAAAGCGCATTGAAAAATTTTACCGAAGAAACTCTACAGTTATATATCCCCCCGTAGCACTTGATCCCAAACCAGATTTTTCGAATGTGGCCAAGCGAGACTACTATGTAACAGTTTCACGACTTGCTCGTGCAAAACATATTGATATTCTCATACAGGCAGCAAATGCGGAAAAATTTCCACTCCATATTGTTGGTATTGGCAGAGATGAGGGATATCTCAGATCGATTGCTGGGTCAACGGTAACTTTTTGCGGCAATCTTAGGGATGAAGAATTGCGCGCCAAACTTGCAGGAGCGAAAGCATTCCTGTTTGCATCGATTGATGAGGAGTTTGGTATTGCCCCTCTTGAGGCGATGAGCCATGGAGTGCCGGTAATTGCGTATGCATCAGGAGGACTAAAAGAAACAGTTAAGTCGGGCGTAAACGGCTACTTATACGATGAACTGAATCACAGTAACATAGTTCAATCGCTTAAACGATTAAGCACCCTCTCCCAGTTAGAATATGAGACTATGTGTCAGAATGCACGTAAAGAAGCAGAACACTATTCTGAAGAAGTTTTTAAAAAGGGATTTATGGAGTTTGTAAAAAAATCACTTAGCTCCAAAACATAAACCTTCAACTCAATACAAACCCATTATTTCTCTCAAGATATAGAGTCAAGATTCAAGAGTAAAGAGTCGATAATGCATTATTCATTTCGTATTGCATCGATCGGCGAAAGGTCGGCTGCTTTTTTTGCAGGAAAAACACCAAACACTACGCCAATGACAGACGATACTCCGAGTGCAAGAATTACCGAATTAAGATCAATGTAGGCTGGGAAAAACTTTTGTATAAAAAATACAATTAAGTATGCAAGCCCAAGTCCCATAAGACCACCCAAGGCAGACAACGCAACCGACTCAACTAAGAATTGAAGAAGAATATCAGATGTTCGCGCTCCTAAAGCTCGTCTAATACCAATTTCCTTAATACGCTCAGTTACGGTGACATACATAATATTCATAATGCCAATACCCCCCACTAACAAAGAGACTCCGGCAATTGCAACAAGTACAAGATTAAGCATGCTAAATATACCCTGAATTGCTCCAAGCAATTCGGCCTGGTCGATCACCGAAAAATCATCTTCTTTATAGCGTTTGAGAAGTGCATCCTTAATATCTTCTTTTGCAGAGTCAATAGTAACATCGTCAGTAGATTGAGCGATAATTGCATAAAACTTTTTGTCAGGATTAAACACTTGAGCGGATGTGTGGGGCATATAAATAAACGAGTCAAGGTCTGGTCCGCCAAATCCTCCGCCTCCTTTTGATTCGAGAACGCCGGTTACTTTAAAATTCTGTGTATCGATTTTTATTGTTCTGCCAAGTGCCTGCTCTTCCGAGCCAAATAAGTTTGTTGCGAGTTTTGGGCCAATAACTGCTATTTTGCTCCGTTTATCGACGTCTTTTTTAGTAAAAACGTCACCATATATTGGGTTTAAGTTTAGGGCGGGAAAAATATCCTCATTACTTGCGTATAAGGTGCCTACTTCTGGGTCGCGACCTGCAGTAACCGTAATCGAACGAGTTACAATTGGCACAACGGTATTAAGACTTTTAAGTCTTTGAAGTCTCAGAATGTCTCGATTATCAAACCGAATGGTTGAAAGTCCTCCAGTTGAACGGAAACTTCCACCACTTAAAACTTGTCCCGGTACGATGCGGATTATATTTGATCCAAGACTCTGAAACTGATCATCAATATATTTTCGTAGACCCAACCCAAACGCGATGAGTATGACAACCGATAACACTCCGATAACAATGCCAAGCGATGTTAAAAAAGTACGTCCTTTATTTCTTGCAAAATCTTCAAATGCCGATTTCAATACAAATTGAATATTTTTCATTGTACTTTACCATCTTTAATAACTATTTGACGATCTGTTTTTGCAGCAACATTTGAATCATGCGTAACAATAACAACAGTAATTTTTTCATTTTGATGGAGCTCTTTTAACAGTTTGAGAATTTCTGTTCCCGATTTTGAGTCAAGGTTTCCGGTGGGTTCATCGGCAAGTATTAAATTAGGATTCATAATAAGTGCTCGTGCAATTGCGACACGCTGTTGTTGACCTCCCGAAATTTTGTTTGGGTAGGATTTTTCCTTTGTTTCAAGACTAAATCGTTTCAGCAAATATCGTGCTTTCTCAATAGGATCGTATGAAAGTTCTGATCGTGTATATATAGTAGGAATAAGAATATTTTCCAAGACAGTAAGCTTATTTATCAGATTGAACTGCTGAAATACAAATCCAACAAATCTATTCCGAAGCGATGACAGTTCATTATCATGCAGTTTAGACACATCCTTGTTATTGATAAATACAGAACCTGAGGTTGGTTTGTCTAATAAACCAATAATATGCATGAGAGTAGACTTGCCACTTCCCGATGGCCCAATTATTGAAGAAAACTCACCCTGTTCAATACGAAGACTTACATCGTTAAGCGCTATGAACTCAACGTTATCATCAAGTTTGTATGATTTAGTAACATGTCCAAGTTTTATCATTTGATTACAACATCGCCCTCTTTCAGTCCTGAGAGAATTTCCACATATCCATCAGACTCAAGGCCAGTTTTAATATACGTCTTTTTTTCAACTCCATTTTCCAGTCTGGTTACATACCGTTTTTCACCCTCAGTTCGAGTAAATGTGTCTTGTACAACCATTACATTATTTTTTTCTTGAAGGGTAAACGTCACGTCGCCGGTCATGCCAAGTCTGTATTGTTGTATTGCATCAACGGGAAGACGAATACGTCCTTCATATACAGTACCTGTTTCTCCCTGTCTTGGTGTAAAGGAGAGGTAATAAATTGAACCGGTTAGGGCATCTTCAGGAAACGAATCAAACCGCATTTCACCGTTTAATTCCTCTGATAGCAATGTAACCTCAGTTTGATCAGCTAGAAAGGAAAAATAGAGCGTGTTAGGATTGACGATTTCAAACTCTGCTTGAGAAGGAGTGATATTTACGCCCGCATATTTTGCATCTGCCCGAATCACGATTCCCTCAATCGGCGTAAATAAATTACTATACTCAAGCGCAAGATTGGTAATTTCTACATCGAGTACAGAAGAATTAAGCCCGTATTGAGAATTTTCGAGTAGACGCTTCATTTTGTTGCCAATATCATTGTTAGGTTGGTCTCCCACTCGTTGATTGTCATCATCTGTTTGTTCAAAGGAGTTGCGTGTTTGAGCATACGTTAATAGACTTTTTTCGAGACGCTTTTTAAGTTCTCGTTGCTCAAGAGATGCAACCGTCTGAAATTTTTTTACCGTATCACCTTCTTTAACACCTACCCATGACAACCGTCCTGAAGTCTGAAATCGCAATACTACGTGCTCATCTGCACGTATGTCACCTGCAAGCGACAGCGTTTCTTTAATGTCTCTTCGTTCAACAGTATAACTACTTTCTTTTTCTTTTTTTGCCTGGGCAGTTTTATTTTGATAAAAATAAAAACCAACTCCGATAACTAGTATCAATACCAGATACCATCGTTTAATAACAAACGCAGATACATTCTTCACTATGCTTTTCATATAATTACATTAACGTATTAACTTTTGTAATAACTCTGTAACTGTCTGCGTTTCTTTATCTGTGAGTGACTCAGTAAACGCGGTACAATACATTTTTATTTTTTCAATTCCTTCTTTTGCATGGCTTACCCCTTTTGGGGTAAGACAAAGGGCGATTTCACGTTCATCTTCTTTTTTGTGATGTCGTTTAACTAAACCCTTACTCTCCATATGGGAAATTTTTTCGGAGAGCGCTGATAATTTAGAGTATACCTTTTTTGACAGTTTTGAAAGGGTCCACTCCCTTTTCGATAATAAATGAAGAATGGCCATGTGAAGTATGACATCTTCATTTTGTTTTTTATGTTCACCCTTTATCCGTCTTCCAATTAAATAGAACGTAAATAAAAAATCTACTCGTGCATCACCCATACGATATACAGTACGGTAACCGAAGTATTTTGTCAAGGACTACTTATAGAAACGGAAACCATTCTGTTATCGGCATTACGTTGCTTGCCATAAAATTCCATGTATACGCATACGCTATAAGTACCGCTGCTATTCGAGCAAAATGCCACTTAGGATCTGTTAAATGCTTCTGGAACGCAATAAAAGCAAGCGGAAGTAGCGGTACGCTATAGCGCGAAATATCACGGTGTTGAACAAATGATGTTCCTGCGAGAAACACCAAGGTAAAATAAAAAAAACTTCGTTGTTTTGACTTCCACAGTACTACAAGTGTAGCTGCATACAGCACAAAGTAAAACCATACATCCTCAAGCCACGCAGTACCCACCCATTGTGCGGATGTGGTAAAAACAGAAAGCGGAAACGGCATTGGTACGGTTGCGCCAGTATTGAAAAACGCAAAAAAATCACCATATTGCGTGTTATAGAGTCCAAACACAGCGATAAGACCCAAAGGTATGAAGAGTAGATATAACGTTGAGCGCGCAATCCGCTGTTTATAAACTAGTATAGACTCAAGAAGTGCGAGTATATAGGCAGGGAAAAG
>CAZLSE010000079.1:0-4954 GCA_964562055.1 uncultured Gammaproteobacteria bacterium | reverse complement strand
CGACATGTATATTGAGACAAATAGTGGATTATTTCACTTTAATAATGGATACTGGAAATCCGAAGGCGATAAGATAATAAAGAAGGAATTATGGAAAAAATAATATGGAAAAAAAGTATTCAATTTTGGTGGTTGACGATGACCAACATATCCTAGATGTAATATCTCACCTACTAGACGAAGAATCGATTCTTATTTTAACTGCCAAAACTGTTGCCGATGCGTTTGTAATAACACAAAAAATAGATGTTAGTTTATTAATTGTTGATTATTATTTGGCAGATACATTCGGTACAGAATTAATTAAAAAAGTTAGAGCAAATAAACCCCATGTTCCTGTAATTATGATTTCAGCCGGTGAAGATACCCGACTTCAATCGCTGGAAGTTGGCGCGAACGTATTTCTTCCCAAGCCCTTTCATGGAAAAGAACTAAAAATTATTATTCATAATCTATTAAAATTGTTTGATGCCTATGAACAACTTGAAAACGCTTCTGATATGATAGAGGCGTTAAGCCGTGCTGTAGAAAAAAGAGACACCTATACACAAGGTCACCATGCACGAGTAGCCCAATATAGTCTTATGATATATGATCAGGTTTATGGCAATGAATATTCTACTGAAAGAGAAGCGCTAAGGGTTGGATGTTTACTGCACGATATTGGCAAAATTGGAACACCTGATGATATATTAAAGTCTGAAGATAAGTTGTCAGAACATGAACGCGAGAAAGTTCAAAACCATACCATTCTCGGATATGATATTTGCAAGGATTTAAAAACGTTAAAAGAAGCACTGCCAATTATTAGATCGCACCATGAAAAACTCGATGGTAGTGGATACCCGGATGGGCTTCAAAAAAACCAAATCCCTGATATAGTTTGCATTGCCACAATTGCGGACATTTATGATGCGCTTACGTCTGACAGGTCATATCACAAAGGAAGAACAGCAGAAGAAGCATTCATGATAATGGAAACAGAAGATAACGGCAAAAAAGAAACGCTAAATTCATATTTTCTGTCTGTATTCAAAGACATTATGTTAAATGGAAATGCCCATGCAATTAAATGAATTAAAAAACAGTAGATTGGTAAAACAGATAATAATAGCCATATTTGATAAAAATATGGGGCAAAATGCATATTCGTTGGAACACCCTTCGGTAAATATTGAAGAATATGAGCAAATATTTGAAATGATTCGTTCCTCTTCTTCATATCGAACCAACTTTCAACCAATTAGATATTGGATATACTTCTATCCAAGTTCAACAAGCAAAATTGAAATTGCATTTAACGATGGCAACAAAACATCCAATGCTTCAGTATCGATTGACATAGCATCTGGAATCATTGAGGTCATATGATGGAATTATTTAAATGGTATTCATATGAAAACAACGATCATCCAGTCATGCCTATATATACCATTAATGGAAGATATGCCTGTATTCAACTTGTGCATCTTGTTAAAGATAAGGTAAGAATGATTGGAACTTCAATGGAATCCAATACCATTACAACGGTTACCTTATCAAGAGAAAATAAAAGAGAATCAATAGTTTGCGTTTTGAATGATACAGTTTATTTAACGAGGAATTAGCATGAGAGTAAAACTATATCAACATAAAATTATTCAACATTTTCTATATTATTATATCACAACGCCACAAGTTAATATTTGGAACCTCAATTTCTTCGTTTTCAAAAAATCAAAATCAAAAGAACAAATACAGGACATTCTAAAATATTCTAATGAAAGTGTTTATTTTAAGAGAAAACCAATAAATTCAAAAAAATATGGCCCAGATCAACAATCGATTTATTCTCCATTTGAAGAATTTTATGATGTTGAAATGGAAGACAAGGATTTAATACGAATGGTGTTTGAAGTTCCGAAGGAGTAAAGCCATGGTTTTGCCAATAGGTGTCCATTTCGCAATAAGCCAAGGCGGTGGATATAAGCCCGTCTTACTTAAGTCACATGTAATCAAATCATTAATTCAATACGATAACTATACCTACCCACAAGCAAATGATTTTTGGAATAAGCATATGATGATGGATGATTCTGAAATCATTGCCGTGGATGACATGTTGTCGCAAGAAGAGATAAACAAATTAATATTTCAATAGGAGGAAATATATGCTAAGGGAAATAGTGATGTTTTTTACGTCAAAAATAAAACTGATTGCTCGCATTAGAGAATTAGAGTCAAGGGTTACCGTAGCCCCAAACATTAACAATGTCATTCAACCTGCGCAAAAGGAAGATAATTGGCATTTGATTGTCAGCCCAGATGGTTTTGAAACATGGATTCGACCCAACCACATATCGTACATTTCACCAATTACTGAATCCAATTTATCGTTTGGATTCAGTGCTATCATAGATGGGCACATGATTTCATTATCGTTTAAATCAAAAGATGCCGCTACAGAATTCAGGAATATTCTATTAAACATTAACGTTATCCCTGAATCAAACACTTATGAAACCAAAGGAGAGCCTTGGACTATTCTCAAAGAATATGAAACCCAAATCATGAATAGAAAAAGGGTGACTCAAGAAGATATTGATGCCATGAAAATGTGGAATAAAATGCCGGATGACATTAAATATTCCAGCGATTTTAAGAAAATAAAAAAATACATCAACAAAGATGCAAACAAATAAGAAAAAAGCATACTTAATGGTGGAGGACATATGAGAGGAAAAACGGCGAAAGCCATCCGACGAGTTGTCAGAGCCAAGTATCCACAGTTGGAAGAGGCTGACAAGTCGCAGTACAAGACGTATTATCGGAAGGTTAAGAAAATGTTTAAGTCACTTCCGGCATCAGAAAAGAAATTGCTTTTGGCAGTGAAGAGTTAAAGGAGGAATTTAAATGGAAAAGGAAGAGTTGAGCATTGCGAAGTTGAACGCGATGGCTAATGTGTTGAGTGCGATGAAGGATACGTTTTTTCCTGACCGAAGTGAAAAGGATGAAATCGTAAAAAAGGCTTCTGGAATTATTTTGGAAGAACTTAAAAATTTAAGTTCAAATTGAATCTTTTCAAAAATTGATATAAGATAACTGTAAATCGCAAGGAGATTTTATTATGATCCGAACAGCAAGAATTTATAAAGCCAAGGAGCCTCTTCACAACTGTTAGGGTCAGTAGTCTGTCGAACAACAGCCTCCCCTAACCGGGAGGCTTTTTTTATTTGGGAAGGTTGGACAATGGTGGTCCAGCGGTCTGTAAAACCGTGGCTTCGGCGTGTGGGTTCAAGTCCCACCCTTCCCATAGTTTTCATAAAGGAGGTTACATAATGTCTTTAATTGATCACATTAAAGACCGCAAGGTTTATTTGAAATATTATCGTGAAGGTAGCCTCTATTATGAAACTGAACTTGGTTTGATTTTTGAAGTCCCCATTTCCGACACTGGTAATGGAACATTTAATGCTGAAGAAAAAGCAATTGGCTTCGTAAAATGGATTAGAGAACAACTGCGAATAAATGAAGAAGCGCGATTAGAGCAAACAAGTGCGATGGAGCCTGTGGGCTAAGGAGAGGTGGCCACCGTAGTGCCTTAGTCGTCGTAAAAACAACTCAGGCGGGCTGACGAGGTTCGAGTCCTGCATCGCACACTTGAAATACTGCCAATATCTGATATAATATCCGTGTTCGGCAAGAGGTTCTTTGACAGATAATAGGGAAGGAAAAAAAAGTGATTTTATTACTTGAAAAAATCCAAGAGTCTGATATACTCTCGGTGAGGGTCAAAAGACTCTTAGGAATGGTTCCATAGCTCAATTGGATAGAGCGACAGACTTCGAATCTGTAGGTCGGGGGTTCGACTCCCTCTGGAATCAAGAAGTCGTATGATGGAGTGCGACTGAATCTCCTGTCGGTGAGAATAACCGATGCGCGGTGGATATAGGCGGTCCCGCCTTATGCGGTCTGTACTTATCATCCCCATCCCAAAGCGATAGAGCGGGGAGTTTTTTCGTAGGGGTTTAGTGGACGAAACCCCTCGCGGTGAGAAGGAGGGTTCCTTCAGTGTTGCACCGTTAGGTTCCGATTCCATCAAATCGGAACTACGCATGGACCGTTAGCTCAGCAGGTAGAGCAACGCCCTTTAAGTTAAGAGCGTGTTTAGAAAAGGAGGTCGAATCTAAACACTGGACCTTGCTATATGCGGGAAACCCCTGAGAGCCATTTGTACCATACAACTGGTAACAATCAAATGGATTGGGCAATCCGCAGGAAACCAGAGTTGCCAAAAGCATACTTAAGTGTATGCACAGTAAATTAAAAGGCAACATAGCACAGTCTTCAGTTGTATTAGCCTTACAACAACATGGACTAAACGTCTTTGTTGAACTTGGTGATATTTCAAGAATTGATTTAGTTGTAGAATTGAATGGGGTGCTTAAACGGGTTCAAATTAAGTTCGATGGATCAAATGACGGATTTATCCGCATTAAAATCCAAAAATTCGGACCAAATGGATATCGTTACACTTATTCAACAAACGACATAGATTGGTTTGCGGTTTATCATCAAGCATCTGGTAAGATAGCATGGGTAAGAATGAGTGAAATGGTTGCTCATTCAACCGGAATGAATATCCGATTAAATCCATGCAAAAACAACCAGAAAAACAAAATAAGGCTTGTTGAAGATTATGGTATTGATGGGTTCCTCAGAGACTTTACGCAAGGCACCGTGCCTTCATTAAGCGGTGAAGATAAAGTCCAGACTACAACATCGTAAGATGGTTCAGGAAACTGAAAGTAGTAGGTTAAGGCGTGGGTCACTGGTTCGAATCCAGTACGGTTCATTTTGCCGTCCTAAGCGGCAAAACAAGATCGGGCGGCGTGTGAGGTGGACAACCGGATCGTCCAGCGAATCACTGCAAGGCGTGAAACTCGCCAGCCGCCCGGTTTTACTTTTGAAGGGA
>CAZLSE010000078.1:2621-5042 GCA_964562055.1 uncultured Gammaproteobacteria bacterium | reverse complement strand
CATTTTTAATGCTTTCCATTTTTTTCAAAAAAAATGCACGGCGATTAAAATCAGATATAGCCATCATCCTCATCTTATTATTTTGGCTTATTTATTTTTTAAGATTAATTTATTCAACAATAATATCTAACGAAATACTATCTTACGAAATATCTTATTACTGGATATGGGCATTGCTTGTTTGTTTCTTCCCCATGATTTCAATCTTATTTTTAAATATAAATAATCTTGAAATGCGCATAATATACAAATATACAATAATTATACTAAGCATAATTGGCATCGTATCATTGTTTTTTGCTAGTGGACTCGAATTAAATGAAAACTCTGGTGAGTTCATTGAGAAAGGAAGACTGAATTTAGCTTCTTTAAATCCTATATCTATGGGGCATGTTGGAGTTAGTCTCTTTATAATATCCTTATGGACTGCATTTAATTTTAGAGAAATTCAATCTAAGCTCATGATGTTTTTTATATATATCAATATAATAATTGGGATTTATTTAATATTTAGTGCCAACTCAAGAGGTCCTATTATTTCAGCAATAATGTGTTTATTTTACCTACTAATAGCATCAAGAAATAAAGTTAGAATCTATACTATAATTTTTACAACCATCTTCCTAATTACACTACCTTACATTACTTTTTATATAGAAGATTTTTTTAACTACTCTGTTTATTCAAGGTTGTTTGGAACCGGCAATATAAATAATATATATGAGGAAAATAGACTAGAAAGATATACATCAGCTATTAACGTTTTTATAGAAAGCCCTCTCTTTGGATCAATGTTAGAAGAGCCATTGTACGGCGGCTATCCTCACAATATATTTATAGAATCACTAATGAATGTGGGAATAATAGGAACTTTTATTCTTTTTATATTGATAATAAAAATTATCGTTATATCACTAAAGGTATACAGAAAAAAAGCAATATATTCGTGGATACCTTTGATTTTTATTCAGTATTTGGTCGGAGGTCAGTTTTCAGGTGCTTTATATACGATTTATCATCTCTGGATTTCTATGGCCATAATATTATTAATCAATAATCTTATTAAAGAGAAAAAACTATCTTAGGGATGGCAATATTTTAAATATGCAAGCATTCAAAAACAATTATGAGTTATTATGAAACCAAAACTATTACAAATAGCAGTTGAAGGCAATACCGGTTCAACTGGAACACTAGCAGAATCCATTGGTTGTCTAGCATTGGAACAAAATTGGGGCAGTTATATTGCTCATGGCAGATTTTCCAGAAGCAGTCAATCGATTATTATTAAGATAGGAAATCCTATTGACCAATTTATACATGGTATTGAAACACGCTTATTCGATAGACATGGTTTAAGTTCAACGCTGGCAACAAAAAAACTTATTGTGGAAATTGAAAAAATACAACCAGATATTATTCACTTACATCATTTACACGGTTATTACATAAACATAAAAATACTTTTTGAATATCTTAAAAAAAGAAATAAAGCAGTTATTTGGACATTTCATGACTGCTGGTCATTCACCGGACACTGTAGTTATTTCGATAGAATTGCATGTAATAAATGGCAACATGAATGTAATAAATGCCCTCAAATTCGAGAGTATCCAAAATCCTTTTTCATTGATCGTTCTAAGCAAAACTTTCATTTAAAAAAATATTTATTTACATCTTTAGGTGATAAACTTACTATTGTTTCTGTTTCAAAATGGATGGACAACCTAGTTGGATTATCTTTTCTTTCTGAAGCGAACCGAGTGATCATTCACAATGGTATAGATACGAATGTATTCTCCCCAACAGAATTAGAAGAGCAAAATAAAATCAAAGAACGGTATAAATTAAATAATAAATTCATTATTTCTGGTGTTGCGAGTCCTTGGACCGCAAGAAAAGGACTTGCTGATTTTATTCAGCTTAGCAAATACTTAAGCGAGGATGACGTTATAATACTAGTTGGTTTAAATAAGGATGAAATAAAAACATTGCCAAAAAATATTGTAGGAATTTCAAAAACAGAAAACAAAAAGATGCTAGCAAACATTTATGCCTTATCTAATGTTTTTGTAAATCTAACTTGGGAAGATAATTTTCCAACAACAAATATTGAAGCTTTAGCTTGTGGCACTCCTGTAATTACTTATAATACAGGAGGAAGCATTGAAGCTATTTGTTCTAAAACGGGATTTATTGTTGAACAGGGGGATATCAAAAATATCCATACAAAAATCAAAGAGATCAAGTCAAATGGCAAGGATTCTTTTTCTCATCATTGCAGAAGTAGAGTACTTCTAAACTTCGATAAACATCATCAAAATAGAAAATATCTTGAGCTTTATCAAGATAGATTGTAACAGCGTATTTGTCATGAATATAAATGAATTTTACGATATTTGCACCAAACTCGTGATGGAC
>CAZLSE010000078.1:0-2559 GCA_964562055.1 uncultured Gammaproteobacteria bacterium | reverse complement strand
ACAAAAACATTAAACCACGCTGGAATACAGATTCAATAGGCAGACAAACACTCGAAAAAAACATCGCTACCATTAAGGCAGTAGGTAAGGGTAAAGAGTTTGATTGCCTCATGGGCTTAAGCGGTGGTGCTGATAGCTCTTACATGCTCCATGTCATGGTCAAAGAATTCGGTCTTAGACCATTAGTATTTCATGTTGATGGAGGCTGGAATTCAGAGTTAGCCGTACACAATATTAATTGTATGATTGATAAACTGGGTCTTGATCTCTATACAGAGGTTATTAATTGGCAGGAAATGCAAGATTTCCAACTAGCTATGTTTAAAAGCGGATTGCCAAACATCGACCTTCCCCAAGACATTGCCTTCATTGGTGTACTTTACCAATATGCTCACAAACACGGCATTAAATACATCCTCAATGGCGGCAACATCTCTACTGAGTGTGTAAGCTACCCACTGCAATATTATTACTATGCAGATATGTCGCTTGTTAATGATGTGCTTGCGCAATTTGGTACTATTAAAATGCCAACTTACCCATTCACTTCTGCATTCTATCGAAAACTCTATTTGCCCTACGTTCGTGGCGTAAAGATGTTCAAACCGCTTAATTTTATGCCATACATAAAAACAGATGCAATGAATGTTCTCAATCAAGAATATGGTTGGAAACCTTACCCACAAAAGCATTTTGAATCACGCTTTACCCGTTTTTTTGAAGGTTACTGGCTGCCCACTCGCTTTAACTATGATGTTAGACGTGTACAATTTTCCAGCCTAATTCTCACCGGACAGATGACTCGTGAAGAAGCACTTACAAAACTTGAAGAGCCACCTTATGATCCAGCGTTGATTCAACAAGATTTTGAATACATTGCAACTAAACTAGGTATCAGCAACGATGAACTGCGTAGCTATCATGAAATGCCTAAGAAATTTTATTGGGACTACCGCAACCAACAGCATGTTTTTGATATAGGCGAAAAAATACTATCAAAGATTGCTGGCACAAAACGAGGCGGAGCATATTAATATGCCAACAGTCACGTTGATTAACTACGGTCTTGGAAATATTCAGGCTTTTGCGCATATCTACCAGCGTTTGAATATTCCGGTTGAAGTAGCCACCACACCCGCGCAACTCACTTCCGCCACAAAGCTCATCTTACCCGGTGTTGGGGCTTTCGACTGGGCGATGACTCGCCTGAACAACTCTGGTTTAAGAGATGCCTTAGACGAGGCAGTGTTGCATAAAAAAATACCTGTATTAGGTGTTTGTGTGGGAATGCAGATGATGGCGTTACGCAGTGAAGAAGGCAAACTACCCGGACTCAGTTGGATTGATTCCGAAGTCATCCGCTTCCCAGCCGCACAAACCGACCAATATCCCCTCCCTCACATGGGTTGGAATGATGTTTTTCCAACATCCACAGACACCCTCTTTCGGAATATCGACATACCGCGCTACTACTTTCTACATTCTTATTGCATAGTACCCCGCCAACAATCAAACGTATTGGCTACTGCCGACTATGGCAATAACTTTACCGCAGCAGTGCATAATAATCATATTTTTGGCACACAATTTCATCCTGAAAAAAGTCATCAATGGGGAATTGATTTGCTCCAAAATTTTGCAGAGTTATAACTCATTATGTTACGACCACGAATCATTCCTTGTTTGTTAATTCAAAACGGCGGTCTTGTTAAGACTGTTCGATTTAGCTCTCCCAAATACGTGGCTGATCCACTTAATGCTGTTCGCATCTTTAATGAAAAGGAAGTGGATGAATTGATGGTGGTCGATATTGATGCAAGCCGCCTTAGTCGCCCCCCTAATGAAACGTTAATTTCGCAATTGGCTGCTGAATGCCGAATGCCGCTCTGCTATGGTGGCGGCGTAAAAACGGTGGAACAACTCGAACGCCTGATTAGTCTAGGCGTGGAAAAAGTGGCCATCAGTTCGGCGGCAGTTGATGATCCAACATTGGTTAGCCGTGCGGCTGAAAGGGTAGGAAGTCAAAGCGTTGTCGTGGTCATTGATGCAAAAACTGGGGGGTTATTGCGCAATAAAATCGAAGTGGTCACGCTCAACGCTACCAAGCGAACCAAGCTAGAACCCATTGCGTTTGCCCATAAAATGCAGGAGTTGGGAGCGGGTGAAATCATCATAAACTCCGTTGACCACGATGGTCAGATGCAAGGCTACGACATGGAATTAGTCGCTCGCTTACGGCAAGCAATTAGTGTCCCATTAACGGTATTAGGGGGGGCAGGTTCACTTGAAGACATTCGTCGCTTGGTACAAAGTTATCCCGTGATTGGTGCAGCCGCTGGTAGCTTATTTGTCTTCAAAGGCAAATACAGAGCCGTGTTGATTAACTACCCTAACCGTAATGACCGTGACT
This sequence comes from uncultured Gammaproteobacteria bacterium, assembly GCA_964562055.1. Lineage (GTDB taxonomy): Bacteria > Patescibacteriota > Microgenomatia > UBA1406 > GWC2-37-13 > JAKBEU01. The sequence continues at coordinate 149 of CAZLSE010000078.1, read as the reverse complement.
CACTCGCAAAAATAGCAGCCATTACCCAGTAACGTATCAAGGTTTATAACATGTTTACCAACAAAATCCTCCTCATCAGCGGCGGCACTGGCTCTTTCGGTAACGCCGTCCTCCGTCGCTTCCTGCAAACCGACATCGCCGAAATCCGC
>CAZLSE010000077.1:0-5066 GCA_964562055.1 uncultured Gammaproteobacteria bacterium | reverse complement strand
CGGAAACCAAAACCGCATCGGGTATCGTGCTTCCCGATTCAGCAAAAGAAAAGCCACAAATTGGTGAGGTTATGGCAGTTGGACCAGGCACAGTTAATGAAAAAGGTGCTCAGGTAGCTATGGTCGTTAAAGTGGGGCAGAAGGTGATGTATAAAAAATGGGGTGGCAACGAAGTAAAAGTAGGTATGGAAGAATGGATGCTCGTTGAACAGAAAGATATTATGGCAATTGTTGAGTAATACGTTATTAAATTTATAAAGTTATTAAGTTTATAAAGTAACAGAATATGGCAAAAAAAATCGTATACGGCACAGAAGCACGCAATAAGCTTCTTGCTGGCGTTAACCAGCTTGCTGACGCGGTCGCAACAACGCTTGGTCCAAAAGGGCGAAATGTTGCTCTCGATAAAAAATGGGGAGCACCAAACGTAATTCATGATGGAGTATCTGTAGCGAAAGAAATTGAGCTACCAGACAATTTTGAAAATATGGGTGCACAGCTCGTTAAAGAGGCTGCATCCAAAACTGCAGACATTGCAGGAGATGGGACCACTACCGCAACCGTTCTTGCTCGCTCAATTGTTGCTGAAGGTCTTAAGATGATCTCAGCAGGAGCTAACCCGATGGTTATGCGACGCGGACTTGCAAAAGCAGGTGACAAGATAGTAAGCGAACTGAAAGGTCTTTCAAAGAAAATCACTCTTGCCGATGCAGCAAGTGTAGCAACTATTTCTGCAGCTGACCCAGATTTGGGAAACTTAATTGCAGATGCACTAAAACGAGTTGGCGGTAAAGATGGCGTGATCACAGTTGAAGAAGGGAAAAGCCTTGAAACATTTGTCGATCATAAAGAAGGTATGCAGTTTGATAAGGGGTTTGCATCAGCATACTTTGCAACCGATACCGATAAGATGACAGCAGAGGTGTCTGACCCTTATATTCTTATTACCGATAAGAAAATTTCTGCAATCGCAGATCTACTGCCATTTCTTGAAAAATTTGTAAAGGTTTCAAAAAATCTTGTCATCATTGCAGATGATGTAGATGGCGAAGCTCTTGCAACACTGGTTGTAAACAAGCTCAGAGGAACATTTAATGTGCTCGTTGTGAAAGCGCCTGGGTTTGGTGATCGACGCAAGGAGATGCTTCAGGACATAGCTATCCTCACCGGAGGAACAGTGGTATCTGAAGAACTTGGTAAAAAACTTGACTCAGTAGAGGTTGAAGACTGTGGCCGAGCAGACAAAGTAAAGTCTGATAAAGAAAATACAAGCATCATTGGTGGAAAAGGTGAGAAAAAGGCAATCGATGCACGCGTTGCTCAAATCAAACGTCAGATTGGCGACACCACATCTGAATTTGACCGAGAAAAACTCCAGGAACGGCTTGCAAAACTTTCAGGCGGAGTAGCTGTCATAAATGTTGGCGCCGCAACTGAAATTGAGATGAAAGACAAAAAAGAGCGTGTTATCGATGCAGTTGCTGCAACAAAGGCAGCACTTGAAGAGGGAATTGTACCAGGTGGTGCAGTTGCACTTCTCAACATTGCACAGCATATGAACACAAAGGCACTTGAAAAAGATGGTGCAAGCAAAGATGAGGTTATCGGATACGAAATCGTCAAGGCCGCAGTAGAAGAACCATTTAAAATGCTTATGCGTAACGCGGGTCTTAACCCAGGCGAACTAATCGCAAAAGCACGCACAGTAAGTGCAAAGGGATTTGGATTTGATGTGCTTACGACCGAGTCTGTCGAAACGGCAGAACCTATCGACATGATTAAGGCCGGCATTATTGATCCACTCAAAGTGGTTCGATCAGCTGTACAAAATGCAATTTCGGTTGCAACCATGATTCTTACCACCGAAGCACTAATTAGCGACATCCCAGAAAAGAAAGATGCAGCTCCAGCTATGCCAGGTGGCATGGGTGGAATGGGTGGTATGGGTGATATGGGATATTAAGCTGAAAGCGAAAAGTTTACCGATAAACATAACATGTCCCGCTGGAAACAGCGGGATTTGTTGTATGATATACTAAATTCATACATGAGTTGGTTTATCCCCGCACTGCTATCGGCAGGATTTGCAGCGTTAACTGCTATTCTTGCAAAAATTGGTATTAAAGAAGTCAATTCTAATCTTGCCACAGCAATCCGAACTGTTGTTATTTTGGTATTTGCCTGGGGAATTGTATTTGCACAGGGAACGCATAAAGATATTTCGAGCCTTTCAAAAACTACTCTTATCTTTCTCGTATTATCTGGACTTGCGACTGGACTTTCATGGCTTTTCTATTTTCGAGCACTCCAACTGGGCGACGCTTCAAAAGTAACGCCGGTCGATAAGTTTAGCCTTGTGCTTACTATCCTATTTGCCGCTATTATATTGAGAGAAAAAATCACTATACCGATAGCAATCGGCACTGTACTCATCACTGCAGGGACCTATATTATTGCATTTGTAAAGTAAGTCCGAAGTTTACTGCCGGTTCGCAATCCATAAAAAGGGCAAAAGAATAAGATCCAACAGACAGTTAACAAATTCTGTCGCCATCCCAGCTGTGTATTCAGCTGTTTTTTCCATGGGTATGGCTTATAGTATAACCATGTATAGCATATGATGAACACGATCTATTGTTAAGCATCAATGTGTTTGATCTATGCTATCGCACTCTATCCCTTCGTAAGATCTGCATATGCCGCTATTTGAAGCGTTTACTACTTGACTTACTCATGGACAGAGTGCTCAGCATGTTCTTTTAATCTTTTACTCTCAACTCATATGTGCCCTTTTTTGACAACACGCGATACGCCGAAACATCTATGTCTTCGTTTGTCATCGCTATAAAACAACTATTTTGTACACGCGTCTCGATGCGATTTATAAACTCTTCAGTGGTATATGCATATTCGGTTGGTATGTCTGCGTAGTATGCAATAGACGGATGGTTGCCCCACCATGTAGTAGTGTTTATAACCAAATCCATCGACTTGAGGGTTGCATATGATTCTCGAGCAGTTTTGTCTACCAATACATCAAGAGATACACATCCTACTTTTTTTGCATCTTGTGCTACTCTCTGATAGTCTTCCCATTTCGAATAATCGGTTATGAGATATGAGTTTAGAGGTGCAGTATATTTGAAAAATAATACCAAAATGGTTAATGCGATGCTTATTTTTACCCAATCATTTTTAACATACCGTATCCAGTACACAACCAACAGTGCAAACTGGGGAAGAACGGGGTATATATACCACGCAATTTTAGTCTTTGTGAGATTGAGGAAAATAAACCATGGTACAAAAACAACTGCAAATGCAGATGCTGTATTTTTCTTTATGAAAAAATCATGGATAATAAAACCCACCGAAATAAGAACAGGTACGAGAAACCACTTAAACTGCTCAATAATAATATCTATATAAAATGTACGTTGTCCAAAGTGCTGTTCGATAGACGCAGTTACTCGCTTAAAGTGACTATCCAGGAAATGATACTGCACAAACTCACCTTTATACTCTAAATACATCCACACAAACCATATGAGTGAAATAAGCACTTGTATGGTTATAGTCTGAAGCGTGTATCGATAAGTGTACTTATGTTTATTTTTTTTATTCACAAGATACATACACACCTCATACGCTCCTACCATTGTCACCGGAAAAAATCCCAGGAGCGACTTACTCAATGTTCCAACAAGTAAAAATAATGTTCCCGCTACACGATTTTGATAAAACAACACATATCCCAGCCATCCGATAAGAAGAAAGACATCAACGTTCAGCACTTGAGTACGTTGAATGAACGGTGATAAATAGGATGTTATTATACTACTCGTCAAAGCGACTACAACCGACCCACTTACTCTATATGCAAATAGATAAAAAAGAACAAGAACAACTGCTGATAATATCACCGAAACTATTCGCATTGATATCTCAGGTGCAATTGGCATGAGTCCGGCAAGCCCATACACAAGGGGCGGAAGCGGAGGTTTATCTAACCACACCTTTCCCTGCCAAAGGGGTACAAGATATGATCTCTCCTGGATCATCTCCCGACCAACCTGCGCGTAAATTCCTTCATCCCAATCAAAAAAAGGGGTAATATGCGATATTACTTTATAAAAATGAAGTGAGGTAAAGATAAATAAAAAGATAAAAAGTACAATATGTTTTTTCATACGAATTTTCTCCCAAACACACTCACAATACTGATTATTGAGGGGATAAATAGTAATAGTAAATAGCGGGGAAATATTGGAGTAAAAAATAAAAACATGTGATAGACAAAGATGAATATAAGTAAATTCGGATATGTTTTATACGATCGATACGAGGAAATTATGCTCAAAATTGTAATGAGCGGCCAAGTTACATTCCACTCGGTATAGTGCGATACCGTACGTGCTTCATCCCAAAATTTCCATTCTCCTGTTGCGATAAGTCGAAGATAATTACCCACAAACTCGATAAAGGGGATTGAAGATGACTGATAAAACGAAATAATATATTTTTGGAGTCCTAAAAATGATCGAAGTGAGTTGCCTTTCATAAAATAATCGAAATAGGTTAATGTAAACACTATCCCGCTTCCGATAAGAAGAACGAGGGCGGAAAGGAACGCATATTTTTTATCTTTTGGAAATCGTACCCAATGGCTACCAGCAATATAGAGACCAAAAAGGACAATAAATGGTGCAACAGTTTTAGACGACAACGCAAGCCCAAGACTAATACAAGTCAAAATTAACTTCCATATATCAGGCTTTTTAAGCCACATGAGGTGGAATGTAAGAAAACATATAACAAATAACGCTTGAAAAAGCTCAAGCTGTGGTCCATGGACGAGCTGATCTTCATATAAAGAAAACATGCTTACTAAAAAAGCTGCACATGAAGCCCGTAAAAGAGATCCGGTCAAGACATAGGTGTACCATCCTACAACAAAAAGCAATAAAACCCCTAAGACAAAAAGCCCAATGGGAACATTTCCAAAAAGTAATATTGACCATCCGATGAGATACTTCGACAGTGGCGGGTGCTCTGGGTTTAAGAGG
>CAZLSE010000076.1:0-5160 GCA_964562055.1 uncultured Gammaproteobacteria bacterium | reverse complement strand
GCTTGTTCCTATTAATGCTACTATTAAAAGCGTGATTATTGATAAATATCTCATGTTTTTTTCTCCTTGATGTTGTTGTTTATTTTGATTTCGAACACGTTTGCAGATTTTTGTTTGATATTTGCAACGAATCCAGTATAAGGCGAGGTTTTTTCGCATGCTTTAATCTTTGCTTTGATGGCGTTAATTTGAGCATGTATTTCTTTTTTAATGCTGTCCTTTTTCTTATTGATATACTCTTTTTCTTCTTTAAGACTTCTGGTAATTTCTTCTCTTTCTTTGATAAGTGTGGCTTTATCGTCTATAAGACGTTCAAGTCTGAGTTTTTCAGCTTCAAGAAAAGTTGTTTGTTTGGTTTTTTCTATTATTCTTTTTTGGATTTCGATTTGTTTATCTAGATTGGCGATTTTCATATTAAGGTCATAGTTTTTATCGGCTAAGGCTGATGCTTTGAGTTCATCTATATCAGTTGTGATGATTTTTTGTCGTAGTGCTATTATTTCTTCTTGGTATCTGTCGGCTTCAGGGCTGATAGCTATAATATCGCCTTCTTTAACATATTGTCCAGTTTTAACTAAAATGCTTTCTTTTGGAACATTGACTAGAAAAGAATTATAGATTTCTAAAGTTTCTTCAGCATCGAAGAGTGGTGTCAAAATACCTTCTTTAGAGAGTTCTTTTTTGATAGTGATGATGCCTTCGGTGGCGTTGTATTTGGCGACTCTTTGGACGGTTTTAATATCGGCATAATTTAAATATATTTTGTTTCCAGTTATTTCGATTCCATTCCATATTCCCGGTGTTTGGATGTAATGGGGGGTTTCTGATATTTCAATTTCTCCGATTGCGTAAGCATAAGGGTTTGAGAGCTCTTCGAGAATGGAGTTCCAGCCTTCTTCTTTAATGTCAATTTGCCTGATTTCCGTTATTGTAGGAACGCCTTTAATGATGCTAAGTTTTTTTGTGTCTATGATGGCTTCTTCGGCTTGTCCAATAGTTATGCGGTTGCCGTAATCATCTTCGCATAGAAGCACTTTTTTTGGCATTATTGCTACAACTTTAAATATTTGGTTATGTATCGTTTGTTGGGTTACTCTGTTAATCCCGTTTTGAACTTTTACAAATATTTCGTGTGAGTGAATGGATGTTTTATACTCTTCTATAATGGCAGAGCTGCTTCCTGCTATTGTTCTGATAATCGTTTGATACCCGTATATTCCAAAAGGCAGGGAAAGCGCAAGAATAATTGCCATGACAATAGCAAATCGTTTTTCTTTAACGCTTCCAGTTTCTATTCTGTAATTCGGGTCGTTTGGCATAACAAAAATGAGTTTTTCAGGATACATAAAGTGGACGCCTTTAACGTTAATCATATCGGTGATGATGTGCATAAGTAGAGCGAATAAAAATATAAGTGCGGAGCTAGTATCAAGAAGAAAGTATGCTATTAGACATGGTGGTGTTGCAAATGCGATAGCAAGCCATGAATGGGTGATAGTTCTGTGTCCATATTTTCTGAATAAATAAGAAGAGACAGGTTTTAAAAAATTACCAACTAAAGAATTGGGATTGCTTATATCAGGTAAGATTGTTCCTAAAATACCTAAAATTATGCTTTGTGCGTTAATCGGGATTCCGATTAAGTTGGCGATCGAGAAGTAAACAATTAAGTGAGTTGGCGCTGTCATGTCAAATTTTTTTTGTATTTAATTAATATTAATTAATAGACATCAATTTTTTTCCCTTTTGCTTCCAAATTTCTCCTCATTTCGGGATAATTTAGAAATTTGCGCTTGGCAAAAGTGTGTTAAAATTGCTACATATTTAGTATAATTTCCTCAAATGAGGAACAAATATTGTTAAAAAATAAGGAAGTGCTAAAATCGGGTTTTTCCCTTTTCGCTTTTTGAAATAATTTATTAAGTATTACAACAGATTATAGTATAAAATCTTAAAAAATATCCCATTTTTTTTGAAATTTTATCCCTCTGTTTTTCTCATTTCGCTTTTCATGTATTTTTTGTGTTAATCACTTTTTCTATCTTTAGTGCCTCCTCCAAACCAACCTGTGGTGTATCCTCTAAATATCCAAAATGCTCCCCAGAATATGGCGGCGATCGTTCCGCCTATGATGTATTGCTCCATCGAAGCATATCCGTATCCTATGACTCTGATTATAAGTCCGATAGTCCCTATTATGAGCAGGATAGGAGTGAAATCGACTATTTTTTCTTTTTCTTCTTGGATTATGCCGTTTTTAGCGTCTTCGCAAAGGGCGATAATTTTTTCTGGTATGCCTTGAGCAGCATTAGCGATTACTTTTTTTTGTTCTGTGTTTCCGTTTGCCCATAAGGTATCTATAAGTTTCATAGAGTCTTGTATCCCAAGTTCTTTTAAGAATATGGCTTTTGCTTTAAGCCATGTGGAGTTGTGTTTTTTCTTGCCTCCGAGATGTCCAGCCATTATTATTTTGACGTGTTTTGTGTTCATTAAGTTGTCTAAAACCGTGATTAAAGAAGGGGTGGATTTTTCTATTTCGTCAATGCAGACAACTATGGGGTTTTCGTCTTTTTTCTTGATGATTTCGATGAGTTCATCTTTTGTTTTTTTGCTTGATTCAATACCGATTATTTTGGCTAAATCTGTAAGAATAGTTTTGCTGGTGGGTGGCTCGTTATAGAATATTATGTTGTTTTTTATAGAGTCTCTAATTTTATTAATTAAATAGCTTTTGCCAATGCCTTTTTTGCCGAGAATGACAAGGCTCTTTTTTGCCTCTAATGCTGTAGCTATTTCTTTTTCTCTTAGCTCTTTCAATTTCTTTTGCTTGACTCAATTAAGGAAATGAAATCTTCTTTTGTAAAATCTTCTTTGCTGAATAAGTCGTTGATGTCCGTTTTGTTTCCGTTTGTGATAGGCAGATAGATTGTGTAATTATTGATTTTGTGTTGATTGAGTTTTTGGCTGGTGGTTGCTGCTCCTTTTTCTCCAGCTTTATTGTTGTCTTTGTCGAAAGCTATATAAACTGTAGGTGAGTATTTACGAAGTTTTAGTAGAAGTCTGTCTGTGAGTCCGTTTGTGCCGTAAATTGCGGCAGAATTGAACCCTTCTTGTAGGAGCGAAAGGCAGTCGAATATGCCTTCCACAATGATGACAGAATTTTTTTTAATTGCTTTTTCGTTGTAGAAGCTGCCGATCTCGCCTGGGAGATGAAGGTGTTTTACTTTTGTTTTGTTGTCTAGTGTTCTTGAGGTAATGGTAATTATGTTTTTGTTGGTGTCGTATATAGGAAAGATAATTCTATCTCGAAAAAAGTCATATAAGCCGTTTTGGTTTTCTTTTATAAGCCCTTCTTTGATAGCGTTTTCTTTAGAGTGTCCGCAATTTTCGAGGTATTTAGCTAATCCGTATTTAGGCGCATATCCTATGTTCAGTTCTTCTATAAGCCTTTTGTCTTTAATTTTTCTTGAATTGAGGTAGTCTTTTGCTACAGATGACTCATTAAGATGGTGTTTGAAGTAGTTGACGGCAGTTGAAAGAATTGATTGGTCTTTTATTATTTGGGGCGGTATTTTTTTTTTATTTTCTTTTTTTAAAGGGTTATAGTTGCTGAGGTTAAGTATCTCGCAAGCTCTTTTGAAGTCAACGTTTTCGATTTTCATTACGAAGTCAATTACGTCGCCAGAATGATTCATGCAGTTGAAGCATCGATAGATTTGTTTGTTTGGGTTGATGCGAAAAGCATCAAATGTGTTGGTGGGGTGAAAGGGGCATTTTGCAGCGTAGGTATTGCCTATTTTTTTGATGTCTATGTATTTAGAGATGATTTCTATTATGTCAATTTTTGATTTCTCAATCATCTTTATAGAGAATTTGTATTTTCGTTGATTTTGTGATTAATTTTTTGATTTTCTTTTTGCTGTTGATTTCTATTTCTATCTCTCCGTCTGGCACGTCATGAAAGGTGGCTTTTTGCTCGATGGTGGTCTTAGTTATCCCGTTAAGAGCTATGAAGAACTCTTTTTGCTGTTTAGGCTGAATGATAATCATAACTGTGTTGTTCGCAAAACAGGGGGTGCTAAGGGCGAAAAAGGGGGAGAGGGCTATTATGATGGCAATAGCCCATCTCGTGAGCGTTTTTAGGAGAGAAAAACGCCTAAGTTTCTTTTTTAGTTTCATATTAGAAACGATACAAAATATGAATGCGTGAAGTAAATAAAATAGCAATGCTTTTTTACCAGCTAAATGCAATGTTTCCAGTTAATCCTTCTCCTTTGATGAATCTTTGATAGGATATTCCAAGATTGATTTTCATGTTGTCTTTGAGTGGGAAGGTTCTGGTGATGTTGTAATTCTCGTTTTTTGGATTCATTGCAGCTGAGAATCTAAGCTCTCTGAATGAAAGAGTGAAGTTAGAGCTTAAAGATTCTGTTGTTTTAAAGGGCGTTTCTTGAACATTATAAGATGCTCCGCCGCCGATTCTAAATCCTTTAAAAGGGGTGATGTATGCGGTAGCACTGGTGTTTTTTGCTTGAATGTTTCTGAATTTGGAGAGAGTGTTAGATAGAGTGAGACTGCCTTCTTTTCGTGAAATGCTTATGGAGTTAGATGAGCCTGAGGAATTACTAGTAAGTGTTTCATTTCTTCTCAGTGATATATTTGTGTTAAAAACTGTTATATTTGCATTGCCTGTAGCGGTAATGCCAATGTTTTTATCTTGCATGTGCGCTCCTGCGTCTGCTGATACTCTAACGGAGTAGTTTTTTTTGCTTGCTGCATTGATATCAATTCCGCTGGTGGCTTCGTATCTGGTTTTTATTTTATCTCCTGAGTAATCAGTAACTTTGCTGCTGATTCTTGTTGAGAATTTGTTTGTTTTGTAGAGAGGCACTTTGACAGCGATTTCAGAAGTTCTGATGTCGCTTTCAAAGCCGACTGTAAGTTGTCTGATTGATAGGTTAAGTTTTGGCGTGTTGGCAGTGATAGCGATAGCGATGCCGTTTTTGTATTCATTTAGAAGGTCGTCAAATCGTTTTCTACCTGCTATTTCAATTTCTCCGGTAGTTTGTCTCCATGAGAAGGGGATTTTGATTGCGCCGCCTTCTCCTTTTTCGATTGGTTTAGCTTTTATGATTGGGAGATTGGGGTCTTTGTCTGTAA
>CAZLSE010000075.1:1248-5232 GCA_964562055.1 uncultured Gammaproteobacteria bacterium | reverse complement strand
AGTATATGCCCAAAAATGCAAAGCAAACTTAGCAATATAGGGAAATTTGTTTGAAAGCAATAATATTAATTCAGATTTTTTCAACTTTAACAATCCGTTAATAAAATTACATCACGGCCTCTCACCAATTTTTTTCGCAGGTACCCCGCCCACTATCGAGTATGGTTCTGTATCTTTTGTAACAACTGATCCAGCTCCCACGATTGTTCCTTTTCTTATGTTAACTCCTGCAGTAATTATCGACACAGCTCCTATCCAACAGTCATCTTCTATAACTACTTTCCCTAACCTGTAAGGTTGATAATAATATAAATCATCCCTTTTAATACCATGATTTTGCGTATAAATCTGGCAGCCCGGTGTAATTCCGATATGAGATCCAATTTCAAGTCCGCCTGAAGCATCAATATATGTCATATTGTGGATTCTAACGTCATCTCCAATTGTTATATTTTGAGGCATTTTAAACCAAGCATGATGCATAATAAATACATTTTTCCCATAACTTTTAAATCCCAGTGTCTTTTTTCTTATTGATGATCCAATTCTGCCTGGGATTTGCATCAAAATAAACATCTTCCAATAATAAAATATTTCTTCTTTAATTAGCTGTTGTGCCTTCCATCTAAAGTTAACAATCTTTTGAACAATTTTATATCTTTTTAAATATTCTTTAAGGCTAATAATTTTCCCCTTTTCAGCAATTAATTCATTCCCCATAATTTAACCCTCTCCTTTAATTAATCTTTAATAATATCTCTGATAATTTTTCACCTTTTGATTTCCAGCTGTATTTGCTAATTACCAATTCCCTTCCAGATTTGGATAATTCTCTCCATTTTGAATTATCATTAATCAAAGAGATTACATTGTTCGCAATTTCAATAGCTTTTTCAGCTATTATGCAATTTTTACCATTTTCTAATTCTATTCCTGCGGCGCCTTCATTTGTCGTAACTACTGGTATCCCTATGGCCATTGCTTCAAGTATTTTGTTTTTTAATCCTGATCCAATTCTCATAGGAGCTAAAAATACTTTTGCACCCTTAACTGCTTGTCTAAGATCTTTTACTTCGCCGGTTATTTCAACACCATGTTTTTTTCTTGCAAGATCAATTAAATCCCCTCTTGGATACCTCCCCACAATTTTAAGTTCTGCATCAGGAATTTCTTTTTTTATCTTTGGCCAAATATCATTTAAACAATAAACCATCGCATCATGATTGGGTTCATAATCCATAACTCCCGTAAAAACAATTAACCTTTTGGCAGCTCCTGGTTCAACTACTTCTGGGTTGAAATAATTAATATCTACCCCGTTACTAACCACATAAATCCTTTTTTTATCTATAGTTTTGCATAACCAGGTCTTATCTCTTTCTGAAATTGTTACTAATTTTTTGCAATTAGCCAAGTATTTATTTTCCCATCGCAAATTATATAAATAAGCGTAATTTAAAGAAACCCACTCTCTTCCAAACACTTTTTTAGCATTAGTTAAAGATTTAATATGTAAAGATGCAGAATCGCATATATCGCATGTGATATTTAAATTATTTAAGTTGCTCAAATAAAAGCCATAATTTGAGGCCCAAAAACAAAGTATTGCGTCATAAGAGTTAGCCGTAATTACCTGCCTGATTAAAATATCAAGATTTCTTGAGTAATTGACATTTAAAGAATATAAATTTTGGAGTGGGGATAACAGATTCGTAATTCTTTCTAAATATTTTAGTTTTTTGGGCTGAACTGCTTCAGAGTTTTCCACAAAGTAAACATTTCTGAAGGCTTCGATGATCTCCGCTTGTGATTGTTCTGTTTCAGATTTTTGGCAAATAAGATCGATATCCCAATTTTGGGGGAGATTTGTTATCAAATTATAAATTCGGAGGGCGGCCCCATCCTTAACAGGCAAAAGGGAATTACTAGTTATGACTAAGAGCTTGGTTTTATTCATCATATAATTAGAAAATAGATTTCGTTTAACGGTAATTGTAAGCCTGCCTGCCCCGCCCTCGGTCGGGACCTGGACCGTTAGGCAGGGATGCCCTTATCGGTATTCGGTGAGGTCGTAGGGTTGTTGGAGAGATGGCAAATATTATCAAATTAAATTTGAATAAATCTCACTATATTTATGAAACATAGTGTGCAGACTAAATTGTTGCTGAATATTTTTGTAACTTTGGTTAACTAATTTATTGGCTAAAGAACGATCTTTTAGCAAGTGTATTATCTTTGAGGCCAATGCGTCCGGGTCAGCAGGTGTAATAAGGAAACCGTTTATTCCATCATCAATCACCTCAGGGATGCCTCCCACACCTGTGGCCACAACTGGCACTTTACTTGCCATTGCTTCGATCAGAGACAAGGGTAACCCTTCCGAAAGTGATGGAAGAACAAAGATATCCATTATTTTAAGGAGTTCTTTTACGTCTTCTCTAAAACCAAGGAATTTAATATTGAAATCAATACCAAGATCATTAGCTTCTTTTTTTAAATCATTTTCAAGCTCACCCCTACCGACTATTAGATATTTTGTATTTGGTAATTCTTTTATTATTATCTTGGCTGCCTTTAATAAATAAGTTTGACCCTTAACGGGATAAAGATTTGCAACATTACCTATTACAAATTCACCTTCTTTGATACCTATTTCTGCTTTTTTTCTCTGGATTTCTATTGGTTCTTCATATTCTTTAATATCTATGCCGTTATAAATAATGGCATTTTCCCCTTCTGGAACCTTGACAATATTCATATATTTATCTTTGGTATATTTAGAGACAAAAACTATTTTATTTGAAAAATGGGATATGGCCTTTGCCTTGATGTAAGTCTTAATATTAAATTTTTTTGATATATGATGAATATCACCATGTTCCGTACATACGTGATGTACTTTAGCTATACGAGCAGAAATGGAAGAGTAAAAGTTCATGTCCAAAAGATGGGAGTGAATAATATCAAATTTTTCTTTTTTTATAAGTCTATAAATATTTCGAATAAGTTTAAGATCAAACGAGCCACCAGAGGGTATTATTTGTACCACAACTCCCTGATCCTGGAGTTTCTCGTAAAGCCATCCATTTTTCAGAAGGCCAACCAAATGACTATACTTATCCTTTGAATTCTGGGCAAGCGAAAGTAGAAGTTTTTCTGCGCCGCCAGGTCCGGAGGTTTGAATGAGATGTAGAATTTTCATAAAAAGGTTAAGGCTAAGGTTGAGGTTAAGACAATTTAAAATACTGCTTTATTTCGAAGAGAAAGGGGCTTAAGTCGTTAAACCGATTTATCTCAAATTGAGTTCTTTTATTAAAGAAATTAACGAAATCTATAAGTGTGTTGAGTTTTGATGTGATCCGTCCATTGTTTTTGAACTTGAGATACAGATAATCGATATCCCCGAGGAGCCATCGGCTCCTTATACCAACGTCATAACCATCCAATGGACCAATTTTTTCGCCTACTGCCATCTTGTATAGAATCCATGGGAAGTCTATGCCTGAATCTATGGCAAGCTGAAGTGACCCCCAGAAGCGGGCATTTACTTCCATAAGATATGGTGTCCCATCACCTGAAACCTTAAACTCGGCCATGGCTACACCGCGCCATGAGACATTATCAAGAAGTCTCATCGTGATGTCTTTGAGGAGAGGATCGACTTCGATACTTTCACTCAAAACACTTACCCCTCCCGAAGGAGGTTTTTCGCGGATGCGTCTATGAGCAAAAAAAGTGATAGGTTTCCCTTGATTATAAATAGTAAATATTCCTCTCCCCTCTCCTTCAATATATTCCTGAATGAGAAAGGGATATTCTCTGAAGTAGGGAATAGTTTCTATTATTCCTTTTAATTCTTTTAGTGAGTTGGCATAAGCAATGGAGGTGGAAATCCACTTTCCGTTAGAAGGGATGCGGGAACGAAATGGTTTGAGGACAATAGGAAAATGAAGAGAGGTTGAGGCCGAGGTTGAGAAAAAATCT
>CAZLSE010000075.1:0-1238 GCA_964562055.1 uncultured Gammaproteobacteria bacterium | reverse complement strand
AAGGCTGAGGTTGAGGTTAAGGTTGAGAATGTTGAATAATTATCTACAAAGTAAGTCTTAGGACAAGGGATTTCAAGTTTATGGGCGAGTTTGAATAGAGTCCATTTGTTGGTTAATTGTTCAAAAGCATCAAAGGAAGCAAATGGAATGATAATTCCTTTGAATTTCTTTCTATTTTTTATGAGGAGGTATGTAGTGATATCAGTCACTGGAAATATTATTTTGATGTTCCGCTTGTATGACTCATTTATTATAAAATCTAAAAAGCTCTCAGGTTGGGTGTATGGGGAGGGATAAACGAAGCTTTCACTGCAATACTTTGATGAGCCTGAGAGTGTTTGATCAGATTCATCTGCGACAATGACAGAGACACCCCTCCTCCCAAGGGAGCGTGTTATGGCCAGAGCAGGGCGCTGATTTGCGTCTAAAATTAGAAGTTTCATTTAAAAGAATAGGTTAAGGATGAGGCTGAGTCTGAGAAAATGTAAAGGTTAAGGTTAAGGTTAAGGTTAAGGTTAAGGTTAAGGTTAAGGTTAAGGTTGAGTTCAAGGTAATGGATTCGCAAGCGGCTACGATACCTTGTTCGCCAAACGGTCAGGTCTTTCGGCTTTACCACGTTTCCCGCTTCATTACCGGATAGCACTTTCCTTTTGTGCTCTGATATTAAAATAGGTCAATTGCTTCTGAAAGTTTTATTGATTTGATTTTCGCTTTTTTTGTGAAAGATAAGAATTCTTTTATGCGGTTTATAATTTCTTTTTCGCCATCATTCGACATTGTAAATGGATTTCGTCCGGCAATAATAGAATTGGAGTGGAAAACCATATTGAGAATTTTGAAATCTTTTCCAATCATAACTTTTGTCAGGTTTATCATTTCTCTACTACTTGACAACTCGGGTGAAAGCCAGATTTTATTCAGTAATCTTAACTTACTTAAAATACGAATTAATCTGAACTTATTATTTCCTCGTTGTATTATTTTCAATGTGCGATTGGCAAAATCAAAATTATTTTGTAAATATCCAATTGTCGCTGGTATCTCAATCATACTACTGTTTTTAGAATCCTCAAATATATTATCAAGATTAATTCTATATGGTCTTGGTGAAATATCTGAATAATCAAGACCACAATTCTTTTCCCAATGAGTATAAGGGGTAATAGAAGAATCAACTTTGTAACCAAGCTTATGAATTGCCAGTGCGGTGTCTCTATTAAATCCCCACCTTCCACCTC
>CAZLSE010000074.1:0-5251 GCA_964562055.1 uncultured Gammaproteobacteria bacterium | reverse complement strand
CAGCACTTAGCTAAACTATTTCTTTAACCATTTACACAGAATTATTTACACTCCCAATAAATCAAAATAATTTTTTAATCCTTCTCTAAGTTCCGATATTGACTGATATTCCTTCAAGTAAATGTCTTCGTATTTTAAGCTTCGCCAAAACCTTTCAATGAAAATATTATCTAAGGCTCTTCCTTTTGAATCCATACTCATTTTAATTTGGTTTCCGATAACCTTTCAGAAAAATCTTTACTCGTAAACTGGCTGCCTTGATCTGTATTAAATATTTCCGGTTTGCCTTGCCTTAGAGATCTTTCCAATGCTGTCAAACAAAAATATACATCCAGACTATTTGATAGCTCCCAGCTTAACACGTAACGGCTAAACCAATCAATTACTGCTACCAAATAAACAAAGTCATTATAAAATGGAAGATATCTTATATCACTTGACCATACTTGATTACTATTTGTGATTTTTACATCTCTGAGTAAATAAGGCTAAATCAGATGATATTTATTTGGCTTACTCAAATTCTTCCTTGGTCTGATAGCTTCTATTCCCATTAACTTCATTAACCTGTAAATCCTCTTATGATTATAGATGCTTCCGTGCCTTCTTAACTGTTCTGTTATTTTTCTTACTCCGTAAAATGGACAATCAGTATATATTTTATCTATCCGGTTCATTATCTCAAGTTCTTCATCCGTTATTTCTAGCGGATGATAGTAATAACTCGAGCGGGGCAATCTTATCAAAGAACACTGTTTCTGGACTGTTAGAGTCTTATTACCTGGCTCTATCAGTCCTCTTTTTTTATCAACTGATAGTATTAAGTTTTTTTTTAAGCCAGTCTATCTCTACTTGTTGTTTACCTATTTGTTTGTAGAGCTGAATCTGTTAGCTCTGTATCAACCTGTGCTTTTGGTCCCCGTCTATTGTTAAAGATTTCAGGAAAACTCTCTAATGTTTGTTTTTTCCAGTTACCGATTGCATTTGGATGTACCTGATATTCTGCTGCTAGTTCGTTTAAGCTTTTGTAACCTCTTAATGCCTCCAATGCTATTTTTGCTTTAAATTCGTTGCTGAATGTTTTTCTTGCTCTTGACATTTTGTGGCTCCTTACTTTTTGTTAAAGAATTCACCACATTAAATTAATTCTTTTTTTGTCTAGTTTTTGGGGTACAGCATATTTTTCAATCTTATTATTAACCAACCTGCACATATAATCTTTGTTTATAAAAAGAAGTGATTTTGCCCTGAATTTATTTCAGGGTCTTTAGAATTTTTTTACATAGATTCCTGCTTACGCAGGAATGACTTGTTGAATTTAGACTATTTTCAGCAGCTTGGTTACTTCCTTTTCCCAGTTCAATTCTTCAGAAGTTTTTTGAATTTAATGTAAAGTTCGGAATCGGTTGAGAGTTTTTTTTAGTGCTGTAATTATTTCTTCTTTATTGTCAGGATTCACTGCAAATCCAACTTCATACTTATCTACAATCTCTTTCATTTGTGGAAGATCACTAACGATTACTGGTACTTCTGCCATAATGTATTCAAATAATTTATTTGGTAAGGCATAATAATAGCTCATACTTAAGTTTTCTATTAATGCGACACCGACATCTGCAGCGGATGTAACTTTTGGCAACTCCTCCTGTGTAAGCTTTCCTAAAAAGTAAACCTGATCAACCAAATCTATTTTAGCAGCAAGTTCTTTGTAGTAATTTTCAAAATCACCCCCGCCTATAATTACAAATACATACTCAGGTAAATCTTTTAAAACATCATAAATTAAATCAATACCTCTTCCTTTAAGGATTATTCCCTGGTAGGGAATTATTTTTTTTGATTTATCGATCTGCAAATTTGTGTGAATATCAAAATGCATAGGAGATTTGTAATATCTCGGAAGATTCCTTACTAATATAGTATTTTTCAAATTATATTTTTTTGAAATAATCTTCATCCATTTTACCGGTGACAATTACATAATCAGCTTTTTTTATAAACAGCTTTTCAATCCATCTCCAGAATGTTTGTTTGAATTTTTTGTCCTTTAGTCCGGCTAGATGGCCAAACAGCTCACGCGAATCGTAGTAAACTTTAGCACGTTTGAGTTTTGCAAAAATTACGACAAAGGGCAAAGTATAGATGTCCTCAGCGAAGAAAATTTTAGCCCTGGATTTCATCAGATTGAATTTTAAATGCCAGATGAACTTTAGATAAAATGAGATTGAAAGAAATCCCTTATTTAGTTTGTAGATGGAAATTTTGTCATGTTCTTCTTTAAAACCTTTTGTGAGCCAATCGAATCCAACGAATTCAACATCAAAACCATTTACAGAAAGTGTGTCGTAAATATTTTTACAGCGGGTATCGTAATGAATGTTTCCAAGGAAAGTGATGAGAACTTTTTGTTGTGAGCTCATAGTGGTAGGCTCATCAATTGTTATAAAGTGATTCGAAGAGTGTTTCGCATAACTGTTTTTGCATCGAACTTTTCTTTGAAATCTATCAAACTCACACTTGGAGTCATTGGATTATCAGCTTTAGTATCCTGGGAAACTCCAATATCAACATATTTATATCCTTTCTCATTCGACCATTTCACAACATCATACATAACTCTGTGAATTGGTTTTAAATGCTCGAATTCATAAAGTAACATATTATAAAAGCAAAGCGTTACAATATCATTACAAATAAAAACCAGAGAACCAGCAATTGGTTTGCTTTTGTAATAAACCATAAAAAGAACTAAACGGTCCGGCAGAAGTTTTTTTAGTTTTAAAAGATCTTCGAGAGTGTGTGTGGGCTTAACATCATGTCTCGCTTTGTTTTCAAGCAGGATAGGATAGAACTCATCGTAGCGTTCATTTATTTCAACTCTTACATCCGGATTCTTCAATGTCTTTCTGATATTCCTTCGAACAGTTTGCTGAAACCGTGAGACAAGATCAGCTTCCGGATCAAGTTTTATTGCACTTGAGATGTAATGCAGATCATATTTAAACCCCTGCCAGAGCATTGCGAAGTCAAGATTTTCATTCTGGTGTCTCTCATAAACGCGTGGTGCAGAGGTTAGCAGGAAATCTTTTATCCCAACTTTTTTCCCATATTCTAACAATGTAGATACAATATCCATCGCCTCAGCAAACTTCACATCTTTTGTTACAATCGAACCGTAGCTAGCTCCGATTGGTGATTCGTACAAATCACCAATGCGCGAACCTGGCAGAAGTGCTTTTATATTTCCTTTATTTAAAAATATCAGATGATTAAAAGTGAATTTACCCGGCTGGTGATAATCGAAAAACCTTTGCATGTGAAACACTGTGCCGTTATTCGATTCCAGCACGAACTGGTCCCATTTGTCTTTCCACTTTTCAGAATATTCTACTATTTCCATCTAGGTTTGATTTGTTTAAGAATAACATCAGTAAGTTTACAAAATAGTTATCAGGTATGAATGAAAATATTACTGCACTATCTTTTCGTGGAAGATAAAATCATTAAATGCCGCAACCTGTTTATAATTCTCAGATTTCAAAATTGAAAAGTCGGGAAATTTATATTTCTGCTTGATAAGCTCATCGATATGTTTTTTGCTGTAAAGAATCCAATCTCCCTTCTTTACTAGGTCGAAATTAAAATCATCACCTAAAATTCTTTCTGAGGTGTTGCTCCGATACTCACGAATCAAATTAATACTATATTTTGTAAAATGATCCGTAAAGATTTTTCTATCCGGATTCTCTGTCAAAAATGTTTTTAATGAATTTAAATTTTCCTTATCGAAATAATCCACATAGTGATGGCACATAATTAAGCTCCCAGCTGTGTAAACTGTGAACAAGGCAATTCTAATCGGATTTTTGAATCTATAAATAAATTGTGCAGACAGAATTACCATTGGCATCAAGACCGGGTAAATGTACCAGCTCCGTTTCAAATCAAGCGGTTTAAATTCATTGAATGAAGTAGTAAAAGCGATTAGAAGTACAGCCAATCCAAAAAACCAGAATATCAGTAACTGCTGCTCTTTCTTGCGATAATTAATTATACTTTGTATTGAGGCAATGATAGGAAGGAAAAGATAAAATCTTCTAAGAAAAATAGCCCGTCCGTTTATTAAAAATATCTGATCAAATAGATTCCTTAAATAATCTTTTGAGCCGCTGAGTTTCTGTGCTGTGTACGGGAAAAAATCATAAAAGCTGTATTGATAGTTTAGTGAAGTAATTGTTAAACGATAGAAGAAATCATTGTGAAGCAATAGGTAAACGAATCCTTCCACAAATATATTCAGACCAACAAATAGTAACCCAACTATAATTTGGTAGTTAAATCTTTTTTGTTTGATGAACAAGTAGATAAGTAGAATTGATAGTAATATGGAAAAGTAGTAAATGTTCTCCTTGAACTGCATAGAAAGGAAAAACGATATACCGCCAAGCTGCGCTATTTGAATCTTCTTTTGGTAAAACGATTTTAAGAGGAAATAGATTCCAAGATTTATAAAAAAGACGTTTATCAAATCAGGAAAATTTATCGAAGCAAAGATTACATCTGTAGGGAAAAGAGCAATTAAAAATGTCGATGTCAGCGCAACACGGTTATTTTTAGTCAATAGTTCTGCTAATCTGTATGTGAGCAGTAGATTCAAAATTGAAAAGAAAAATGGGAAAATAATTGTTGCAAGTTCGTTCGATCCAAAAAGTATATATGAAAATGAGGTTAGAGCCAGTTGTCCAATCCTTAAAGGAAATATAGGATAGCCTAAATAGTTATCTGTGAAATTTTCGAATATAAGAGAATGACTCAGATAGGAATAATATGCATCATCAGAAAAGACATGGCCGACTTGAAAATAAATCCTGAAGGCGATTGCAATTAAAACAATCACCCAAAACCAGAACGATTTGAACCAGCGAATGTTTGTATTTTCGATTATATTATCTTCCAGTGTCTAAATTAGTTTTACTCGAAAATTTTCTAATGAAAAATCAAATAGAAAAACTTATTTAATATAATTAAATAATAGAATTTGCTGGTGAAGAATAAAAAATTTAAAATCCTGATTGCACCTAACAGCTTTAAAGAGTGTGCTGATTCTACAACAATTGCAGAGTTAATCAGAGAAAATCTAAATAGCATTAATAATGCGGAGTTGGTTGTTAAGCCAATATCAGATGGTGGAGATGTATTTATTTCTGCTCCGATTCATTCACCGGTAAATGGAAAAGTATTGAGCATTGGT
>CAZLSE010000073.1:4122-5372 GCA_964562055.1 uncultured Gammaproteobacteria bacterium | reverse complement strand
AAATGATTCTAAGGTTCTATTGAATACTTTATCTTCTACACAACATTCTATGAGGTCAAGAGAATTTGAAGGTTGGTTCTCTAATACAATAGCCTGTGCTTTGGTTATTAACCCTTTGAACGCTTTACCGTAATCTACAAAGCGTAAAACTCTTTTTGATACTACTTTTCTTCGAATATCTTCAAAAGTAGTAATGTTGAAAAATGCTTCTTGAATTAAAAACCCCAAGAATCCATTAGGTTTGAGTATAGATAAGCTTGCTCCAAAAAATAAAGATGTTGTATCTAAACTGTTTCCGCACCCATACAATGTAGAATACATTTCTTTGGCGCTCTTTTCAATTTTCTTGCCCCAAGGCGGATTGGTGAAGATTAAGTCAAAGGATTTATTTTCCCTACTCAACTTTATTGCTTCTTGTAAAAAATCCCCAACTTTTATATTTTCTGATTCATAGCCGAACTCATCTTTTATTCTTTTTTTGGTTATTATAACGGCATTTTCATCTGTATCAAATCCATAAACATTTTCAGGTGAAACTCCGTGTTTGATTGCTTCAATTATAAAATTGCCTGAACCGCAGCAAGGGTCTAAAAATCTTAAATCAGGGGTAAGTTTTATGCCCTTAAACAAATCTTTTACAATCCAAGAAGGTGTGTAAAATACTCCTTCTTTGTTCCGATGTGATTCAGAGAGTGAACTTTCGTATTCAATACCTATTCCTTCCCCATTGAAATTTTTTATCAGCTCAGTAACTCTATTAGATACTTCTTTATGGACGTGTTCGTCTTTCAGCAACTTATTAGCCCTTGAATTTAATTTTTCTTTACCAGCTACCTCACTAATAAATTTATCTAAAGACTCTTGAGAAATAACTCCCTTGCCTGTTTGAATCAAGTAACCTGTCTTAATCCAATTTCTAATTGTCGCAGTTGAAACATTGCGGTTTTTGCCGCTTGTTCAATTGTAACCCCGTATGTTTCTACTTTACCAAATATGTTTGCCTGCATAGGTCAAATTTCGTTAAAATAGTTGTTATATTTTTTGACGACTGTCGTTTTAGCATTGCCCATAACGGTTTCGGTGTATGCGAAGTTATGCCAAAGGCGCAATTTGGGTGAGCGGAGCGAACCGCATACACCGTGTTATGTGCCGTTTGCTCAATCATATTAGATCCTTTATATCCTTGAACCATTGGAGTAGATCCCCATTTGGATCAATCTCAGATAGTAGTGTCCTGTTCATATATCTTG
>CAZLSE010000073.1:0-4102 GCA_964562055.1 uncultured Gammaproteobacteria bacterium | reverse complement strand
AGCAGACGCTTCGCCTTTGATTCTTTTTCCTCCTTCTCTTTATCAGTAAGCTCGTTCCATACCTTGGGACTATCAGATACTTCGTGTACTATTTGTGCAACTTTTTGAGGAACATTATCAAAGGAATCAAAATTAACTTCTATTGGAAGACTGATGCCGACTTCGTTATAAGCAGCTATTATCGAATCTTTATGTAAATAGTTTTCAATTTCCTTCTTTAATGTGCTACGCGCTCTGCAATTTTCCCGAGCGTTTACATCATCCACATGCCTTTGATGCTTGGCAGGTTCTGGAGGAGCAACATCCCTATCGCAGAGATGAAACTCTGGACGATTAAGTCTTTCAAGGCGAGAAGACCAGAGGGCAAGGTTTGACCCACCAAAAGGGAAGAAAATCAGTTCGCCATCGAGTTCCATTTTTTCCAGATCGAGAATATCACAGCCATCATTGCACAATGCCTTTGACATAGTCTGCAGAAATGCAATATCGTTGGGCCCCTCTACCCCAATAAATAATTTGACCGTGTTATCTGGCAAAACGCCAAGTGACCGCACAAATAACCTGTTGGTTTCAGTCCCACCGGTCATAATTTCTCTTCCCTTGTTTTCCGAAATATGAATATATCGCAAAGAACTATCCGGTAGAGCACGTGCCAACATGGGAGTATGGGTGCTTACAATAACCTGTGCTTCAGAAGATATGTCAGAGAAGGCTCTGAGCAGCATACGTTGGTTGCTCGGGTGCTGGCAAGTCTCTGGCTCTTCAATCGCATATATGACAGTTGCATGACCTGTTTCCTTGGCGAGTTGTTCAGCTTTCGCACGGAAGAAGTTGAGCAGAATTAATCTCTTAATTCCACTGCCACGTTTGTTAATCGGAATGTCATCATCGGAAGTAATGCTAGCCTTGAAGAGGCTATCCCACTTCGGTGGGGTAAAGGTAGGGTTGAGTTGCGTTGCGAGAGTTGGGTCCATCTCACGAAGTTTTTCCAAAGTCAAATTAGCGATCTTCTGGACTGCACTCCGAACGTACTCGGTGATTGCCGTCAACTCTCCTTCCTTAGCCTTGATAGCTTCTTTGACTGCGGTTTTCAGTGGGTCTTGGGCTTCAGGGTCCTGATCTGTACTCGTGCGGTCCGACTTAAAAAGTGCGAACGCAGGAAGGTATTTGCGAAGCTCAGTCCATACCTTTTTAGCGTTATCATCATTCAGCGGAATCATAGATGGAGCAAGATTGAGATTATCAAAATGACATCGAATTCGTGCACGAATCTCGGCATTGACTCTCTGGTCAACACCCTCGAGATCTATACCCAACTCTTGGGCTCGCTTCTTAAGGTCAGGATTTTTGAGTTGGAGGAGATCCTTGGCTCCATTTATAGTCGGATGAATGGCGTGGGCCTGGATGCTTTTGCATTTTGGCTTCTGTAGTTCACCACTGTAAAGCTTATGGATTTCAAGTCTTCCATCAGCGTTTAAGAGAAACTCTGTACTGAGTTTCGTGGGATTTGCGTCGTCCAAGATGACTCCATCAGGGAGCTCAGTAAATTCACAGATTATCATCAAATCCCTTGGGTCGCCATTTTTTGATGCATCATCTTTATCTGGGTCAACGTCGTTTAGGAAAATGTCTAGTGCGTCCATAATCGTAGACTTGCCGGCATCGTTTTTTCCAACAAGTGCCGTGATATCCTCGAAGTCAATAGATATCTCTTCCTTAAAACAGCGGAAATTACGAAGCCTTAATCTCTTGAGTTTCATTTTAGCTCTCCTAACTTTCTATCATATTGGTTTTTGCAAATGGCGCATAACGTTTCCGTTGCAAAAGAAGCCTGAAAAGTTTGGACTTTAGTCTTTTGCAACGTGTTATGTGAAGTTGCGGACATTTTGAATCTATGACTTCATTTCTCCACTTAACTGTTTATATCCTCTGAAATTTGCAATCTTCATAGTAATTTGATGAACCAATGTTTCTTTGCTTTGTTTCTTAATTGACCTGATGCCCATTACAGAAGCGAGTGCTCGCAAGTCTGAAATAGAATATAAATTATCTTTCTGTAGTCTTGAACGAATTTCTTCAATAGGAATAGATTCTAATTCCGATAATGATTTATTAGCCTTTAAGGATTCTTCTTCTGTAATCTGAAATTTCTTTGATTTTTTTGCTTTTGGACGGTGTATTCCGAATACATTGGCAAGAATTGAATTAGTCTCTGCTTTTTTATGCAGTTCCTCGAATGCTTGTAAAGATTTACTGAGCTCACTTATGTTTTCTGAAGACGGTATCGTGAGAATGTTATTTCGCATATCATTCAAGAAATTAACAATCGTGTCAATATTTGATTGGATTTCTTTTTTTTCATCCTCTGATGGTAGCATGTTTAGTATTTTTCGTATATTTACAAGAAATTCCTTCATCTGAAAATATGTCGACTGTTTAGATTTAGCCACTATTAAAACCTCCTTAAAAATTCATCCGTAATTTTTTCATACTCTCTCTTGTTTGCTGCACGTTTCGCGTTGCTACTTGCATGCATCCATACAGGTAAGCTATTCTGTGCCGCTTCACCGTATCCAATCATTTCAGTTGTATGAGTCTGGAAGCAAGCTTTAGGGTTAAGTAATTTCTCAACGGCTTTCATAGTATCATAATGTGTATTAGTAATCAGGCTTCCACCAATCCTTATTTTAACAAAAATAACGCCACCTAAATCAGCTATTTTTACGGGATTGGTTGTTCCTGAAAAAGTTTGAGCGGACTTCATCAAATCGCCAATCTTTTTAACTTTGTCCCGTAAAATGCTCAATCCAATGGTTGAAAGATGGTCTGGTATTGCTGTAATAACATACCAATCGCTGGCAATAAGTGCATTTTGGGTCATAAGATAAAGATTCGGAGGACAGTCTATCAAAATGTAGTCATAATCAGCAAAAACTTCTTTTAACGCATTCCTCAAAAAAAGACGCTCGCGAAGATATTCGCTTGCTTGTCTTTTTAATGCCTCTAATGTTGGAAAAGTTCCTGTTATCTGTCCACCGCCTAAATCTTCTCCGAGCAAGTCAACATCACACGGAAGTAAGTCAAGATTAGAAATTCTGCCACGTGTTATTTGAATCGGCGTTCTCCAAATAAACCTTTTTATATCTAAAGCCTTTCTATCTAAGAATCGTTGATACATTGTTGCTATTGTACCTGCCCTTTTTTTGTGTTTTAACCATTCTTCAGGGGGCGCACATAGGAAGGTTAAGTTTGTTTGAGCATCAATATCAACAAATAATACTTTCTTATTATGATGCTGTGCAAGGGAGCAACCGATATGATATGTAGTCGTTGTCTTGCCGACGCCCCCTTTATAGTTTATAAAAGAAATAATCTTCGCCATTTCTTAACTCTCCTATTTATTAATGTCCGCAATTTCACATAACGGTTTCGGGCTTTGCGTTCGGGCGTGAGTTAGAAGCACAAACTTTCAGCCTTGCACCAAAGTTAATAAAAAGCACTAATGTTCAATTTACCACGTCAGCCCGCCTGACGCAAAACCCGTGTTAGCAGTAGCCGTTCTTATTCGGTCATTTGTTTAATTTGTTGTAATACGTTTGTCCACGCTGTCTGTGAGTGTTGTTGAGCTTGGTCGTTAGTAAAGCCTGTTTGGGTCAATGTCAGCAAAGTTTTACCATTTACTGTGTCAAGTTTGTAAGCAACCAATGAATAATTTTCAGGTTTGTCTTCAAGTCCTGTAAAACCACTCCAATACGAATACTGCAAAAGCTCGTCTTTCTTGATGTCAAGGATTGTTCCTTTGTCTTTGTATTGTTGTCCTTGATATTCGCCTTGAAAAATTATTTCGCTTCCTGTTTTCCAATCTGTCAAGGTTTCGGTTCCGAAAAGATAAACCTTAATTTTTTCAGGATTTGTCAAAGCGTCCCAAACTTTTGCTTTGTCTGCATTGATTTCAATGCTTGTGGTTAATGAGAGTTCTTTATTCATTTTATTCTCTTTTTAGGTTGTTTTGCTACTTTGTTGTGTCGTCCTACGGTTACTGCTAATAAAATTCTTTACGAAATATTGCGCATATCCTTCTTTAAAGATTAAATTTGTTTCG
>CAZLSE010000072.1:0-5645 GCA_964562055.1 uncultured Gammaproteobacteria bacterium | reverse complement strand
TTCGTGCAAATGTCTCTGCCATGTTTAGTTCCTCCTAAATGTTTGAATGTCACTTATGTGTTCATTCTGTCTGAGGGTTGATCCCTCATACATTAAAGTATGCTTTTTTTTGCAAGTTTTATGATTTTTGTTTGAGATAGAGTCCAACTTTTAACTTAAGGAATGCGTACAGAGATTCTTCCGCATTGAGTTCTTTTACTTCCTTTGCAAACTCTACATTCTTAAGAAGTTCGGTTCCCATATCCCAAGTGCTTGTGGCAATCGCGCCATCAATAAGTAGTTGATGCCCAAACATACCTTTTCGAACATCAAATGTATGTCCGGGGAAATCAGATTGTAATCTGAGAATTAAATTGTCCATAATTTCTCCTGTTAATAAATATGCTTTTTATTTGATTTATTTTTTAAATCATGCTATAATTATCTTCTGGTGTGGGGGTATTATGGAGCGAATGATAGATGATTTGCACAAGGAAGAGTGGCGGTTCTGGTTTGATGATTCTTCCATGAATCTCTACTTGGACTCATACACCGTTTGGGAACGAAAGACCAAACAGCACGGTTGGACGGCAGTTCATCGTTACGGTCGAATAGATTCTCGCCATTGTGATTTGAACCTTAGCAACGTCCCTTTTACTGATGAGATTAAGACTCAAGCCTTAAGGGAGTTTGTAAGCATGATAGAGGTAAAGGTCTGGAACAAATAAAAAAAGCCCTCTAATCGAGGGCTTTTTAGTTATACGCTTATCTCAGTCCAATGCTTGATGTTTTTAAAACCTTTATCGTTATGCTGAATCAAGAATGCATACAACTTGCCTGATTCCAATTCATCCGTGGGGTCAACAAAATCTTCGTCTTCGGTGTCAGTCCCCCAAGGATAGAAATAAGAAATGCCGCGAGCAATTGCCGTATCATCCCGAAGCGTGAAGGAAACGAACTTGGTTTTTTTCTTTGAAGTTCGCTTTTCCTTTTTTTCTACACGGGCAATAATGTTATAGTCGCCCTTAGATTCAACTTCAAACAAATACGAGGGTTTATTCCCGGTTTCATTCTGCACTTTTTTTCTAAGCCTGTTAAACATTCTCATTTCAAGAAGAGAGAACTTGCACAGCGATGTTTCTTTTTCGATGAGGAAATCATCTGATTGCTCGTCATTGGGACATTCGTATTTTTTTTCCTTTCGAACATCAACAAAGAAAGACTTGTGAATATCAAATCGTGTTTTAAGGTTTTCTTTGTCTTTAAAATCATCGAATGCTCCTGACCAAATTAGCGCTTCTGCCGCTCGCTTGTTCAAAAGTTTCTTCCCTACTTTATCAAGGAGTTCTTGCATTGATCTGAAATATTTCACCTTTCGCATTTCAATGATTTTATCTATGGTCGCAACAGATACTCCCTTGATGGCGGTTAATCCCCACAATATTCTTCCATCTTGTGTAAGCGAAAACTCTTTTTGAGAAAGGTTTACAGATGGTCTTAAAATGGTCGTGCCCCGTCTGGAAATTGATGTTATGTATTGAGCCATAACACTATCTCCCTTTTTCTCTTTTTTTACATCGGTGTTATTGATGAGTGCAACATTAAACTCCGCATCATAATATTTTTTTAACCAATATTCGATAACGGATATTTTTGTATATGAAACTGAGTGCGACTTGTTGAAACCATAAGCGGCAAACGCCGCCATCAAATCCCAAAGTTCTTCAGCCGCTTTTTCAGTTCCAAGGTTTTCTTTCTTTGAGGCATTCTTGATGAACTTGTCATGATATTTACCAATGTTCTTTTCATACTCTGGATTTCCCTTGGAAAACTTACCGTATTTGATGAGAAGTTTTCGGAGTTTGTTTGTTTCAGATCGAGTGTGTCCTCCAATTTTTTCTGCAATCTGCATGATATGCTCTTGATAAATAATAAGTCCATAAGAATCAGCGAGAATATCCCTAATGCATTCAGGGATGTCTTTTTCATTCCATGCCTTGCCATTTACTACTTTGCCATGCTTGCGGTCAGCATACATGTCGGGAATTCCCATGGATAAAGGACCGGGGCGCATAAGGGCAGAAATGTCCGCAAGTTCCATAAACTTATCCGGCTTGATTTTTTCAATCAACTGTGCCGCCAATCCTGATTCAAACTGGAATACGCCAAAATGATCACCATGATTTACCACATCTTCATAGACATGCGGGTCATCAAGATTGATGTCATCGACATCAATATCAACATTATGGCGAGACTTTATAAGTTTTATACAATCATCAATAACCTCAAGATTTTTAAGACCAAGAACGTCCATTTTGGCGTAATTGAGACCAGACAGTTCTCGACCGTCTTCACCATCAATCCATCCGGTCACCGTGGTTTTCTTTGACCTGATTAATGGAATATTTTCCATAAGAATGTTTGAAGAAATCAACACACCAGCGGCATGAGTACCAATTGCTTTTTGCGCACCTCTAATGCCTGAAATATAGAACCTAAGAGGGACATCCTTCGTGTCATACTTGTTGAGAAATTCTTTTAAGAAAGGATACTCCTCTTCCAATTCAGAGAGCGATTTAGTTTCATCCATATCGGTTGGCAACTGAGTAGTTATTGCAAATACAACCTGCGGATCAATATTACATACACGAGCGGCATCGAGAATTGCGGATCGTGTTTTTAAAACTCCGAACGTACCAATGTTACATACAGACTTTGCTCCATAGGTGTCAATCATGTGCTGGATAACATCGTCTCGAATTCGCGGCTGAATATCCTGATCGATATCGGGTAGGTCTTCTCGTGCCGGGTCAAGGAATCGCTCAAACAGCAATTTATACTTGATTGGATCGATATAGGTCAATCCAATAAGGTAATTTACAAGACCACCAGCGGCTGAACCTCGACCCGGACCTACTGCAAGCCGACCATATTTTTCTTTTACCCAAGACACAATGTCTTCAACAATGAGGAAGTAATCGACATAACCTTTTTCAATAATTACATCGAGTTCGTACTTGAGCCTATCCTCATAGACTTTTTTGCCAATAAATCCATACTTCTTCATTCCCTCAGAACATTTTTTTATGAGAACTTCTTTAGCATTTTCATGAAGTTTAGGAAGTTTAACCGACCTATCGAGTTCCCATGTTTCAATTTTATCAATAATAGAAATAGTATTGTTGATTGCCTTCCAAAACATTTCTTCAGTAAAGATGTCTGACTTGCACCATGATTCCCATGCGGTGCGAAGTTCATCTACGGTCTTGTAATAAAATTCTTTGGACTTGATGGTCCAAATTTTGTTTTCGCCACTCTCTTGGTCTGCTTTCAAATCCTTGAATGTTTTTTCTTGATCTGACAACATCTGCAACTGCTGAATCTGCGCTTCAGCTTTGGTGAGATAGTGGCAATCGTTTGTTATGACAATCGGTATATTCTTTTCAATGGAAATCTTTATGAGTTCTTCATTGATAAATCTTTGGGGAGCATAATCGATAACCATAAGTTCAAGGTAATAATCATCGCCAAACTTTTCATGCCACCAATCGATAATTTGCCTTACTCTTTTATCAGCGGTATCAATTTTTTCCTGATCTGATTTGGCAATAAAATCTCGTGCGTATTCCTTATATTCTTCCCTGTTGAGTTTTTTATCCAACTGATGAGCATAAAAGTATTTGAGGTCATTTTCATCCAAATACTCATCTTCGGACGCCCTCGTGTCGTTCTTGGTGTTCATGAGGGTAATCATTGATTTGAGTTTATTCTGGATTAAAAATTCGACATCTCTTTTGTGTTCTTCAGATTGAAGGAAATATTTGTCGGTGATTATCCTGTTTTGTTCTCCTGTTGCACAGCCAGACAAAACAATAATGCCTTCGCGGTTCTGTTCCAGAACCGAGGGCGAGATAATGGGGTTACGGTAGAACCGGTTAACCCAAGCATCATTATGAATTTTAATGAGATTAAAGAAACCCTTTTCATTTTTGGCAAATAAGGTCACATGCCGATTATGCGAGCGAAGTTTCTTTTTTTGTTGCATTGCCTCTTTGGTTTCAAGAGGCAGAACAGACTGTAGCTCGTCAGCGTCACGATTAAAATACGCTTCCATACCAAGAATGGGCTTCATTCCATTTTGGTGAGCGCCTTCATATATTTTATACCAATCAGAAATGTTACCGTGGTTTGAAGTTGAGATTGCTGGCTTTTTATGGTCAACGTGCCATTTAATGCGAGAAGCGGGCGAGCCTACACCATCCTTCAACGACAATGAATTGTGGACATGAAGATGCACAAACTTCCAATTGAGTTTAATTCTGTTAACAAATGGCTTGATTATTTCAATTTCATTTGTGTTTGATAAGGATGAGAGACACATAACATATGTTTCATATTTGAGTTCAACACCCTTAATTCTTAAGGGAAGAATTACCTTACGGATTGAGTTGTCGATAATTGTATCTACATAAACCTTCTGAAAAATCTTTTGGGCATATTCTCCAACCAATAAAATAATTTCAGGGTTGACCGCATAGATTTCCTTATGCAGAAAGTTTTTTGCATGTTCCTTGCCAACAGAGGCAAGCGGTTTGTCTACGAAAGGGTATTTGAGCATATAGGTGAGATACAGGTCTGATTTATTGATATCGACCTTTGAACAAAACGATTCTATTTCATTTGAAATGGAGTCAAAAAAATGTTCAGTATCACCAACAGTTGGACTGTCGCCGATTATCATAAACGGTGACGAGGCGCCAATTGGAATTGGACGAGAGCCGGGAGGAAGTGCATTGTCTGAATATTCAAGAGAAGAGTTTTTCTGAATTTCTTCGAAAATTAAAGGTAGGGTTACTTTATCTTTAAACTCAAGTGCAGGTATCTGAGACTCTTCTAAAAATGGCATTGGTTGCTTCCTTTATTATAAGCATAGTATATCATGAATTACGATTTGTTTCAAATTCAACTATGCTTAATAAGCCCCATTATTTGCCCTTTGAAGAACTCCTTTTTTATATATGTATGTACTTAAATACTAGAGGTTATAACCGGTCGTATTATATTAACCCTAATGGTTTCATAAAGGTCTATATCGCCCGTTTCTCCGGGTTTTGGCCAATAGTTATTGAAAAAGAATTGATCTTTTTTTCTTCGAATTTTCTGTTCTGCATCCATGTGCTTTTCATTATCTATATCTACATAAAATAAAATACCTTCTTGAATACACTTTTGATCTTTAACTATATTAAACCAGTTCCCAAAGATTTTACCATTAATATATTTACAGAAAATATATTTCGGGTTTGATGGGTATTTATCTGGCAAAAATGCTATATAAAATTCTTTTAAATGTGGGGCGTTGTCATACATACCCCATGCTTTGAATAAATCAATAATATTCATGCTTTATCTTTTATAAGAACAAGGATATTTTATTGTTTTTCCTGACCAAATGTGAAAATGTATTTTCATGGTTATGACACTCTTCGACAATCATATCTGAAATGGCTTCAACAAATGGCAACACCAAATCCATCATAAGGTCTCCACCAATTGTAAAATCAGAGTCATCGAACTCATTAATTAAAATTTCAAACTTGCCTTTGGATGGTTTAATGTTTTTGTCTTTGGCGAAAACCCGATGCGCAGTCCCAAGAAGTATT
>CAZLSE010000071.1:1846-5657 GCA_964562055.1 uncultured Gammaproteobacteria bacterium | reverse complement strand
CGCTCGCTGAAAAAACTGTGAAATGGGAAATTATCAGGAAAAAAATTATAGATACTGAAGATATTAAAGTTGAGGATTACGATATTGACCCCATTGTCGAATCAGAAGCGCAACGTATCAAAAGCGATCCAGATGTTTTGCGAAACCGACTTATGCAAAACAATGATTTCCTCAATAGCGTTCTTGCCAAAAAAGCCATTGATTTATTGCTTGATTTCGCTGATATCGAAGAAGTGAGCTTCGATGAATTCCTCGCTCATAATCACGATGAGGATAATCATCATAACCACGACCATCATCAACACGATGATGAACATAAACATTAGTCCGAAGATTAGTGTCATTGCCTCGCAAGTTTGTATGCATTGATGGAGCGAAATACTTTGATTCCCTATTTCTCAGGAATGACAAGCTTTAGGGAGTTTTCGAGGAAATTACAATTGTTGTAGAGCTTTCGCAAGCACCACTAGTAACAAGGAGTTGTCCCAAAAATGTTCATTCGACAAAAGTTGTCATTTCCACGAAAGTGGAAATCTGATGATAGGGAAAGCAAGGCAGATTCCCGATTTCTCGGGAATGACATCAGAACATACATTTGAGACAGCCCCATAATATTAGAAGCAGTAGCTCAGACATTCTTGATTGTTCATTTATACCTTTGCATATTTAGAAACAATGAATTACTACTTTTTTAGTTAGGGGTTCGCATCTTCAACTTCCTCATTCGTTTTCTCATTATTCATTATCCATTTTTTCATTATTCATTTATACAAGCATCGTTTTTTGATAGTCATTCCCAACAAATCCCCCCCGACAGTGCTTTGTCGTCATAAATTCTGCGGAATGTCGTGCTTGTATTTCTAATGCTTCGCTATAACTTGCATTGCAACTCTCTTTAATTGCTTGTAATATAGCTTTGCGAGCTTCAATAATTGCCTCCTCGCTTGTTCTTGGTAAATTTCTATAATCAGTTGGAATATCATCTAATATCCCCTCCTCTAATTTCCTCATTGCTAAAGCGCTTTCCCCATTATTAGCAATATCCCATGCAATTTGAAGACACTCCCGAATGCCGCCTGCATAATCAATTAACCATGGGACAGCACTCTTTGCCTTAATAAATTTACCGCTCAGTAATAAATCAATTATTTCATTCCAATCTTCTTTCTTAGCTCGTCTAAACGGGATATGACAAAATTCCATACCAGGAACTACAGGCAATGTAACTTCTGGTGCCCCTAATTGAGTATCGCTCTCTGCTATTATATAATGACAATGCAAGCATAACTCGAGCATACCGCCAAGACAACGCTTCCCAGAAATAAAAGCAACCGAAGTTCTAAACTCTTCGAAGAATCGTCTTGCCGTCTTCGACCAATCCCTGGAAATTTTGAATCCTGCATCAAAATTATTAAGGGCTGGATAAAATTCGCTTGTATCAGCACCGACTAATTGAGTTGCAAAATGGAAATCTCCTGTTAAAATTACTCTTTCAATACCATCGGATTTCAGCCAATCAATAGCTTGATTAATTTCCTTATCAATATCATAATTATAACTTTCTCTTGAAATTGTGATAATTCCAATATTCCCATTATGCTCAGCATTAATATACAACTGTTGCCAGCTTTTATCGCCAAGATTTTCGAAAACTTCTGGGTACCAAGTTTCTTTTGCAGAGTCTGGTTCAAGTTTATGATATGCTTCCACGGTACTAATAACTCTATTTTGTCCATAGGCGCGTATAATTGCTAAAACACCTTTCCTAAATTGTGCACATATTTCTCCAATAGCATTAATCGCTGAAAGGTGGGCTCTTTTTTCTTTAACCAATAAAGAAGTCATTTGGAATAATGAACCCATAACATAAGCCTCAAATTCTTCATAGTTATCCAATGACCAGTTGACTATCGGTCGCAAGTGATTTAAAGGGTACCAATTATTACCGCTCTCCTTATGCTCGTTCAAATTCTTTGTGGGCGTAAAAAGCGCCCCATAGTGCTCGCTCAAGTGTTCCAAACAAGACCAAGTTAAGAAATTCGCACCTTTTGCTCCAATAACGTCGTGAGCGCGAAATGGATTTGGTCCTAAGTATTTGCGAATAAATTTATCTATTTTCCAAAAAGGCATATTTGTTACTTCATTATATCTAAGGGCTGACAAAGTCAATCCACAGAAAAGAACATCCAAAACAAATGACCAATTATCAGTCATCTCCATTGGTATTAAACCTATTGCCCAGAATAGTTTAGTAATATCGGAAGGTGAATCTTCTACCATTTCCCATACTTTATTTATTTGATGGGGAAAGGCTGGATGAGCAACTCCAACACCAAGCACTGACATGGGAAATCCTGATGTAACAGACCTTATTTCAATACCAGGAAATGATTCTCGAAATATCCCATAATGTAACTTTTTAACCTCTAAAATTTCTGGTATGGCTTCTAATAGAAACTTGGGATATAATGTTTTGAGTTGCTTTGGCAGACTTTTACCATCATAATAAAATTGAATAATATTGGACATAATCTCATCAGCTTTCTCTTTACCAAAAGTAGAAACAAGTCCGATATATTGAAAACTCAATCCATCAGCAGCACCCCCCATATCAAGTCCAACAAGGGGGACACCATATTCCATAAGTCTAACGCCAAGTTGCATCATTTTGCCAGCTCCGACAATACCTTTAGAGCCAGAAATCACCATTGAACAACGCTTGTGTGGTTCACCAAAAATTTTATCAACCAAATCAGAAGCATTCACAGGTAATTTCCCATTTTGGAATATCTCGATTACGCTTCCCAAGCCAATTGTCTCAAGCGTTGATTGTCTCATTGATTTGAACATTTTAAACACCTCCTTCCGTAACTTTGAAAATAGCAGCAATTCCAACATCACCGGCAGCACAACCAAAAATCAGGACATATCCACCTCCCAATTCTACAGCTTCTTCCAGTGCTTCTATCAAAACACGTGTGAGAGTAGGTCCTTGTGGATGCCCCCATACGAGCGGACATCCAGTCCTATTCAATTTGTGCCAGTCATAATTAAGAAGTTTTGAAAAAATTGAGTCATTAACCGCAAATGGATTATGATTTTTAACGACACAAAAATCATTCATTGAAAGTCCTGTCTTATGTAATAATAATTGAACTGTCAAAGCAGGTGCTTCGGGCATAAGACCCGAAAGGGTTC
Source organism: uncultured Gammaproteobacteria bacterium (assembly GCA_964562055.1). GTDB lineage: Bacteria > Patescibacteriota > Microgenomatia > UBA1406 > GWC2-37-13 > JAKBEU01. Next base: position 2,459 of record CAZLSE010000071.1, on the reverse strand, counting down.
TTAGTTCTGCCTTAGCAATAAATTGAATGTCAATTTCGGGTTTGGAAGTAAATTCTTTGACTCTATCTTTGCTTGTAACTACAATAGTTGCCATACCATCAGATGCATGAGTTTGTGTTCCACTTGTTACGCAAGTATCAAGTTCTCTCATCGCCTTCAAACCTTCCAAAGATAATTGCCTCACGCCCAAATCAGAATCAACACAACCGATAACTTTGCCTTGTAGATTTAGTATTTCGAGTGGTACCATCATTTTATTAAAAAAACCTGATTTAAGTGTTTCAAAATATTGATAATGGCGAAAATAAGCAATTTCATCAACTTCGCTTTTTTCGATTTTATATTTACGAGCAGATGTACCGGCAGTAGTTATCATTGCGCCACCAGTCGAGGGGTCGAAGCCAAAATTATCCCAAACATCACTTATGGCACGTGTTCTTTCGTAAGCCCTGCGTTCTGGGAAAATACCAACAGATGAATCGCTTGTCCTGTCGAAAGTAAGTACACCAGCAGTTGTACACAAACCACTTTGAATTTCTGAAGCTGCAAGCAGAACTGCTTTAAGACCTGTGGCACAGGCTTGTTCTATATGATAACCTACCAAACGTTTACT
>CAZLSE010000071.1:0-1836 GCA_964562055.1 uncultured Gammaproteobacteria bacterium | reverse complement strand
AAGAAAGAAATGGTGAGTTCCAAAACTTCCAATGCCAGGGGATTGTCGAACCAGATATTAAATATTCTAAATCATTAAGAAGAATTTTTCTAAAACCTAAAATTTTGCTCATCGCTTCTGCTGCGAACTGACCGATGTTAACTTCAGCTATAGGAGACATCTGCCAAGCTGGGAAATAACTACTCCCCCAAGCTCCATAAGGAATCCTTGCATTTGAATACATTGATTCGATATACTTCATTGATTACCACCTTTCCCTAAAGAGTTGAATCTAAAATTTGTTTAATATATAGCTATTTAACTTTTACATTAATCTTAGTGAAAATATATTTAAATCATCCAAAAGTATAAAAACTAATCGGTCAGATTTACCAGGCATAGATCGTCGATTCCCCCATGTGCCTGCTGACGGCCGCGGGCAGCAGGAACCCAAACACCCAGAGCAGGATGGAGGCGATGGCCACCCCCGCCCCAACCTCGACCCACCATTGGTTATGCTCAGGGTTGCCGCGCAGCGAACGAATCCAGATGACTAGGCAGACCGTGACGACAAGGTTGCAGACGATGCGTGGGAGTGCGACCGCCGCCGCGTGCCCGTTGACGTCCTCGAGAATTCGCTGCACTCGCGCGGTCGCCGCGGGTCGATTGCGGATCGAGGCGATCTCGCTCAGCGTGCTCCGAGAGAGGTCTCGCAGGGCTTGCGCAAGGCATGACAGCACAGCGCCGATGACCAGCGCGAGCAAACCACCCACGAGCCAGAGCAGGCTTTCCATCCGAGCGTGCGTCCCATCGACCACCAAAGCCCGTGCGACAGCACCTGCCCGTTGGTCGGCCCAACATCAATGCTACGCATCATCGGCTGGGTCGAATCCGAACACGACCCCAACATTGAGCGATTGCAGCACTAGATCCTCGAATGTGTGCATGGCCCTATAACTTATTACTTCTTGGTCATCCCAACCCACGCTGTGCAGCACGCCGTGCAGGCAATACAGCAGCAACTCATTGCGCACTGGTATCTTGCGAGCGACGGATTGTCTTACTGCCTCATCCACGCACACCAGCAGCGAGGTCTGAATCGCCCGTGGTGATGACGCTTGATCCCAGAGTCGATCAACTGGTGGCAGGTCCAGATCGAGGGCGTCGAAGGTAATGACGTCGGTGGTCTCGAGAATGCCCAAAAACCGCTCGTGAGACGACACCATCTCGCGATCATCGATGAGACGCACATCGAGCGTGCCGTCGATGCCGAGCACGCGAGCGAGCGACACGAGATGATCGTGCAACCAGAGGATGTCCGCCTGATCGAGGGATCTGGTCGCGTCGAGCAAGTCGACAAGCAGGTTGGGCACGGGCGTCGGCACGAGCGAGGTTAGTGCGCCCCAAGGTAGGCCTTGCGAACCTCATCGCTCGAGGCGAGGTCGCTGGCCTTGCCCTCCATCACGGTCTTGCCCACTTCGAGCACGTACGCACGATGGGCAACCTTGAGGGCCATGTGGGCGTTCTGCTCGACCAGCAAGATCGTTGTGCCCTGGGCGTTGATGTCGCGGATGATTGAGAAGATTGTCGCGACGATCTGCGGCGCTAGGCCCAGGCTGGGCTCGTCGAGCAGCAGCAGTTTGGGTCGGGCCAGCAATGCGCGGGCCATCGCCAGCATTTGCTGCTCACCACCCGAGAGCGTTCCCGCGAGTTGGGTGCGACGTTCGCGCAGCCGAGGAAATCGTCCGAAGGCGGCCTCGCGATCCCGCTCGATGGCGTCGTCACCGTCGGTGCGCGTGTACGCGCCGAGCGCAAGGTTTTCGGCAACGGTCATCTGCGGGAAGACACCTCGACCTT
>CAZLSE010000070.1:0-5700 GCA_964562055.1 uncultured Gammaproteobacteria bacterium | reverse complement strand
TCTTTTCAGCAAGGCCACTTAAAGGTATCTTTGAGGACGCGCAACAAAAGAGATGCTGATGAGCAGGCAATATATCTGTCGCTCTGGTGTAACCGCATATTTGCAATAATGCGATCACAAGCATTTGAACCCGATGAAATTAATAGAATGCTGGCAAATGCGCCGTTTTGCATGAGCATACGCAAGGTTGCAAATCCAGGTCGTGATGCTGCGCAAAATCTGCCAACTGTTCAGGCATTATATGAAATTTATGAGACTGAGCATCTGCGTGCTGAGCGCTGGCGCGAAAAAACACGCACTGACCAGCGCCAGATGGTTAGAATGTTTGTTGAGCTGCTAGGTGGAGATATGCCCATTAACAGCGTCAACAGACAAACTTTGTTGCAGATAAGAGAGCAGATTTGCCGGTTGCCACCAAATTTGACCAAAGATAGACGATTTCGAGATATGCCACTGGCCGCCATTCTGAATCTCAGTGATTATAAAGCAATGAGCCATACGAGGGCTTATAGAATAGTTTCTCACCTTGGAGCTTTTCTAAAATGGTCATTTAATCACGGTTATTTAGATACTGATGTGTCATCAGGCTTATATATGCCAAAGAAGCGGGAATCAAGGCAGAATGAAGAGCGTGAAATCTATTCAGCCGATGATTTAAAGCGACTGTTTGCAACTGAAGTTTTTACAGGCAAAGAAGCTATTGACCGGCCAGAATGCTTTTTCTTGCCGTTGTTGGCATTATACTCAGGGGCGCGGCTCAACGAGCTGGCTCAGTTGTACACAGAAGATATTCAGGAGATTGATGGTGTTCCCTGCATTAACATTAATGACGATGGCGATAAGATGCTGAAAAACCCTGGCAGCCGTCGCATTATACCGATTCACCCAATGATATTGCAGATTGGCTTTGCAGATTACGTGGTGGCCATAAGAAAACTAAGCTATCCACGATTGTGGATGAACCTGAGCTATCGTGAAGACAATTACGGCAAGAAGTTCAGTTCTTTCTTTCAGCGTTTGAATCGCAAGTACGTTACAGATAATCCGCGTAAAGTCTTTCATTCGTTCAGGCATGGCTTTGCTAACGCCCTTAAACAAAATGCTGTCAGATCAGAAGTAATCTCAGAATTGCTTGGGCACGCTCATGGATCGATTACATTAGATCGTTATGGAAAACCTCTGGGCGTTAAAATGCTCCTTGACGCAGTTAAGACAATAAAATTCACGGTGCCGGAGAGAATTTTGAGTCGCACAGCAATTGCTATCATCAAAAATCTTAAACCTAATGATTAATTGCGATGGGTGCCGAGCGTTTGTGTTATTGACGTAATCATTACGACATGCCTGAGCAATCAAAATCGCCGCAATTTTTGGTAACAAGTCCATATTATTAATGTCATTCTTTGACGTTGGTAACGGCGCAATTGTAATCACAATAATTATTGATAAACGCTTTTTTAACTGTTTGTGTTGGCATGATCTGTCTTAACCAGGTCTTTTTGCTCATTCATGACAATAAAAATTTTTTAGGGGGGTAAAGCTGCGAAATGTGACACAACCTGTAAAGTATTATTAAACGGAGGTGTGGTAATGGCAGCAAATGAATTTGTTCACGTGCGCGTTAACAATGAGCTTAAGACAGATGTTGAGGTCATTCTTGATGAGCTTGGATTAACAACTTCACAGGCAGTGCGTCTGCTATTCAAACAGATAAAAATTTGGCGAAGACTGCCGTTTCCAATAGACTTACCAGGAACGCATCAAACAAGCGGCACATTGCAATCGGCGCAGCAAAACATACTGACTGAAGAAGAACTGCGCAAAGTAACTCCATACGTTATGCAATTTTTGCGGACAAGATCCAAAAATGTTCCATAAAAACCAAGCCACCACCGGTGTCTTTTTACTGTGTCCCAGATGGATTCGCTCGCCAGAAGCGCGGGGCGTAGTCTAGGGGGTTTTAGGTTTTATTGATTTGCGCTCTTCTGCTGATATATTGGCTCGTGCAATTTTTATTGCATCATGTAGCTTCCTTTGCAATGTTTCAACAGGCGGAAGCTCTGTAAGATACTCTGCAACGTGAATGCCGGCTTTTCCTAGCTCCAGAAGCTCAACAACTTCATCGGCTTTCCCTGCACAGAGTATCAATCCAAGCGGCGGCGCCTCTGCTAGTTGGCGTTCATTTTTATCCAGCCAGCGGAGGTATAGCTCCATTTGCCCCTTGTATGCGGCTTTAAATGCGCCGTACTTCAATTCTATCGCGATTAAGCGACGAAGTTTGCGGTGATAGAACAACAGATCCAGGTAAAAATCTTCGTTGGCAATTTGATTTCGCTTTTGTCTGGCAACAAATGTAAAGCCATCGCCAAGTTCCATTATAAATGAAGCCATTTCACGTAGAATGGCGGCTTCTACATCTTTTTCGCCAAACGTGTCATGCAGCTTAAGAAAGTCCAGAACATAAGGATCGCGAAATACCAGGTCTGGTGTCAGCTTGTCTTCGTTGCGTAGTTTTTCAATTTCCCTGACAATGACCTGTTCGGGTTTTTTGGCAACTGCTGTGCGCTCATAAAGCATGCTATCTATTTTGGCCTGCAAGGTTCTGGTACTCCAGCGTTCAACTCTGCACATTTCTGCGTAAAAATCCCGCTGTAGAGAGCCTTTGAGGTAAATAATGCTGACGAAATGTGACCAGGTTAATTGTCTCATCAGTGCTGAGACAATTTGCTCATCCGGGTAGACTTCAGAAAACCGAATCATGTGTAGCAAACTTTTACCACTGAATCCACGGCCAAATTCAGCGGTCAATTGTTTACTCAGCGCTGAAACTATTGCTTCACCGTATTCAGCACGTTGATTAGCAAGAATTTCTGTGCGGATGCGCTTGCCAATATTCCAATACAGAGCCACCAAACCAGCATTTACAGCTTGGCTAATATTGTGCTTGGTTTGCTCAATAAGCTGCCGCAGGTCTATCAACAGCTTATGATCATTAACCTCTGGCGTGGCCGGGTGAGACGATTTTTTGCTTATAGTTAGTTTTTTTGCACTCATAACAACTTTACAACGTGGTTTGTGGTTTGAAGAGCTGTCGTAATATCTCTTCATCCAACCCTAGTCGTGATTGGCGATAATTTTCTTCCTCGACGCACTTATGTCGAAATTTCTTGAATTGTTGCTTCAAAGGCAGATTGGCCTTCATAAATTCTAAATACGTCCCCAATCAAAAGATACGTTTGTATGACACATTGATTTACCTCATACTGGCTAACATCGGCGTGGACACCTTTGCAAGACAAATCATGGATTTTGTCAATTTTGGAGCCAAGCTCGTCGATCTGCGCAAGAATCAATACACCAGAAGTTGTGCCTTTAACTTTGGATGCTACAAATTCCCACAATCTTGAAAGATACTTTGCATCATTCAGTTCGCGCATTTTGCCATCCAAACATTTATATGGTTTATCTGATGGCGGAAACACTTTATCAGCCAAAGCCTTTATTATTCTTCGGCAAGTTGTCAATGCTTGGCTTCTAGATTCGGGATTATTTTCCCCCGCTCGTTTGTAAAGACAGGCAAGTTGCTCAAGAATTTCTGGGGCGAAATGGCTGAGTTTTGAATCGACATACTGCCTGTTTTGCTCAAAGATGTCCGAGTTAATTTGCCCAAAAATGAGCTGCTTTTCAGTCAAACTCAAAAAATCGCTTACTCGCCTTTTTACAGCCGATAATATTGAGAAATATGAGTCAAGAATTAAAAGAACGGTAGATTTTGCTTTGAAGTTTTCTTGGTCAATATGATAAGCATCTACAGGATGAAGGCCTTGGGGCGTTACCATACTCTTGAGGCCTTCCTGGTATAGCTTAATTTTAGTTTCAATCTCTGGAATTGACAAACCCTGAATCTGCTTTCGATCTGGAACAACCTGCCCATCTGGATTTACAGTTGGGGTGGTTCGTTCAAGAATAATGGCTTCTGTATATTCCTTTTGTTTTCTTTCAAAACGATCCCTGGAAAAGTGTGGCAGAATTTCATGAATAATTTTCCTCTTGCCTTCCTTATCAGAAAAAGGGATTACTTCAAATTCAAGCCACCATAAGTTCTCATAGTCATTTCGGAGTCGAGCAATTCGAATAGACTTGGAAATGACAGATGAAAGTGGAGTTGAGCCTGAGTCAAGTTCATCAATGGCTTGGGTAACGAGAGACAATATCCTTTCTATTGGATCAAGCATGACAACTTCCTTTTGACATAACATGGCACTGGCAATTATCTGCCGGAAGCAATATTATATCACAAGCTCAAAATGAGTCGGTGAGATGCTTTAAATATGGAAATGGCGCGGATTCCGCAACAATATGGCTTCTACAGCTTTTTGCCAAAATCGCTTAGAGAGCGGTTTATTATAAAATATCCGGGCTTGTCAAAGAACCCGTCATACTGGCGCATGTTTATATTTTTGTTGTCGCCAGCTTCAACAGAAGGAAAGCCCAAAATTGTTTCAGCAAAGTTATGTGCAGCTATAGAAGGGAAGTTTGCTCAACTGGCATCACGTAACTACAATGCAAAAAAATTTCTTGAGCAGTTCAAACGTGATGTTTTACCTGGATTTGAGTATGAAGAAGCCCGTCACGTAAAGAAAATTGCAAGAACCGTAAAAACTACTGGCATTGAACGGTGTGATTATGACGCATGGGATGACTTCATGAGTTCTAAAATAGAGGCTCATGGAACAAGCAACTACCGAACATTTTGCCGCAATAATCCGATTGTGTATGCAGAAACCGGGTATCTATTAACGCGCAAAAGGCTGGAAGCAACTATTGATTCAAATGCTCGCGCATTGATTGACTATGCTCGGTTGTCATCGGCTTCAGATGAAGTTATCAAGATGATAGAATACCATGCCGCAATGCCGCTGGAGTTGTATACTCGTAGAGCCAAAAAAAACTACCAGAAAATTGTGTCTGCATTTCAGCGATTGAGGCCGCAACAACAGCAACGAGCGCAATTGCATCGACTCTTATCTGAGAATGTTAAACCAATTTATAGACACGCCCCCAACACGCGGCGGCTCGTTCCTGGCTCTTTCCCGCACTGGACAAGCACAAAGCGAGAATTGACACATGCTTTCTTTGCCGGCGATGTAAATCTGGATTTGTCGTATGCTCACCTGGCAATTGGTGCTCATCGCTGGCAAGATCCGGTAATGGTAAAGCTTCTGTCGCGTCTACAAACAAAAAAACAATCATTCTGGAAATGGCTGCACAAAAGAATGAAATGCCAGCGCCCGCTTACTGAAGTTAAGGAGAGTTTTAAAAAAGCTTTATACGCGATGTTCAACGGAGCCGGGAACAGGCGTATCAAATTCTTGCTCGGCGATCAATATGCCTCCTTTATGAATTTGAAGCTGATTAAACGTATCAAATGCCATCGTGACCATGAGCTTCGTTTAATAGCTGACAGGAAAATTGAAAAAACGCAACTTCCATATGCTGAATGCAAAGCATTCGCGCGCTCAGAAATGGCTTTAACATTGCAAGAATATGAACATGCTTTGATATTTACTGTTTATGAGCTGGCTTATCAGGAACAGCGGAAGTCGCAACCAGATTTTAGGATACTCTTATACTCTTACGACGGTGTGTGCATTAATGTTCGGTATTCGCGGAAGACAAAAAAGCAATTACAGAATAGGA
>CAZLSE010000069.1:0-6443 GCA_964562055.1 uncultured Gammaproteobacteria bacterium | reverse complement strand
TGTCATAACGGTCTTTGAGCATTGCAACTTCGGCTTCGAGGAGATCTGTTTCTTTTTTTTGTGAATTAAACTGACCATAAACTACCAATGTAATAACGGATAAAATAATGCAAATTGCGAGCGATATAAACACATTCCAATGTTCTCTGAAAATCATTTTTAACCTAAATATCGTTAAGTGCATATTAACCCTTTTTTAATTCCTTAAACTGACCCCTGAGTTCAAGCTGGAAACTGCCTTTACGGCTTACTTGTTTATTTAAACTAAAGCTTTGTAAAGACAAGCTTGAAAAACTACTTAAAAAATCACCGGATTCAATTTTTTTTAAAAATAAAAGCATTTCCTCATAGTTTACAAATTTTACGACAAAACGAGTATTGCGGTCTTTATCTATTTCAATTACATCCAAGGATGTACTAATACTTGTAGCATCGAGTGCGTCTTTAAGGATTCTGTAGTATGGTAGGAAATGTGCGTCTTCTTGTAAAAAAGTATTCAATTGAGTTTGTTTGCTTTTAAAGTAGCGCATATTAGCTTCAGTTTCCTTTTCAACAAGGAGAAACTGAAGATATTGAGATTTTTTTACAATGAGCTCATCATATTTACGGCGAACGCCGATAAGTAAAAAGATGACGAGATTAAACGCGATAAATATTGCAAGACCGACATATGTGATCGTTCCTCGAACATGTTTCGCATATCGTGTGAGGGGGTCGTTACGTTCTTTTTTTTGGAATAAATTTATACGTTTTTTCATTATCTCAATTATCTGAAATTTGCAGCAATCGATGATATAAACGAAGACATTGACGTTGCAAATGTTTGTGAAATGGGATTGTTTACTAAAAGATCTCGCAGTAATAGTGATTCTGTTGGTATCTTAATTAACTCATTGATTTTTTTATCAAAAGAATGCAGCTTGCTGTCATGATTGCAAAGGTAGATTTTTTTTACAGGTAGCGCATGTTTATCTTGAGCAAGAATAACAAATTTCGTCATCTCGTTTAAGATATCACGAATTAACGGACCGGCATATGTTGCAAGATCATAAGTCGAACTGGGATCAAAGCCTATGGTGCTTAGTACTTCGATTGCTTTCGCATCTTGAAATTCAAGATTAAATTTAAGTTCTTTTATAAATAGATCATAACCAGTATTCACGGTACGAAGTTCGGTAATAATACCTCCTGGCATAGCAAATAAATATAAACTTGTTGTTGTATAGCCGAAATTAACCACCAAATAAGAACTTGGATTTTGATCTGGATACACATACACATCTGAAAAAAAACGAGAGACTGCACTCAATTCAGTTTCGAGCGTCTCAGGCACTAGACCGGCTAACTCAATAGATTTTTCTACTCTATCAACTATCTTTTTAGGAGACGCAACTACAAGTACAGTATTTTTCCGTGTGATGGGATTTTCTCGAATTATCTCTATGTCAAAAAGCACATTCTCAATGGGTAATGGTATAAACTGATCGGCTTGATATCTTACTGCCGAAAGTAGTTCTTTTTGATTTAATTTTGAAAACTCCATAACCTGATGAAATGATGTAGCATCAGGGATAATTACGCGTGCATTTCGTTTGCTAATTTTTAGATCTTTGTTTATTTTAGCCAACAGTTCAGCTTGAAGTTCTATAGTTTTCTCGGTATCGTCGGAATAAAATCCAGTAACTGTCATTTCTTCCGATACTGCATCAAGCTGAACTTTTCCTCCTTTTAATGAGCTGTCGGAAATACGTGTATATTTTTCCCCAACATCAATACCGACTGCATTGTCTGCCATATATATTCAGTATGGTGAACGCGGGATAAAATGTCAATATGAGTAGCCACTACCCAGTTGTACTCGTATCTTAAAAGGGAGGGAAATCACTTTATCGAGGATTGATTTTGAAGTTGTGTATGATGCGTAAATAAATGGAGAACCTGCTTCGTCAGTACGATAGCAGGTAAATGCTACGTCAGTTAACGAAATAGTTGAGTTCGTTAAAAAATATGTCTTACCTGTAGATGCAGAATATGAGGCGAATCGATACGGCTCAGCTAGTTCTTGAAAAAAACTAAAGCCTTCGTTATTTGTATCTAAAAGATAAATACGTTGTGCAGGTGTTGGGGTTGGGGATGTTAGTGGGGGACAGATATCGATATTTGAATAACTTGAATCTGTAACGGACATTCCCCGAGTAGCTATTGTATTTCTTATTGATTGCTGAACTAGGGACCCTTGGCGTTTCAGTTCGGAATACCCAAACAGAGTAAGCTGTTGCCGTATAAGAGCAAATATCATTGCAAATATTGTGGGAACAAGAAGCGCAATTACGCCGACCACTACGATCATTTCAATAAGAGTAAATGACTTTTTTCTCATAAAGAATATACAGATTGAAATACCGTACTACGAATAGACGTGCCATCCATCCACTCTGTTTTTACCGTGACGTCTATACGGGTAGTTGGACTAGAATTAACTGCCTTTAAAATTGCATATCGTCTAAATTTATCACTCAAAGTAAATTGACATACATTTTCCGAATTTACAAATAAAGTCCATTGAGGGTTGACTGTTGAGAAACAATAGATAGAGTCATTTGGTGCTGCAGCAAGGGCGTAATTTGTAAATTGATTCCAACCAAGTTCACGCTCACCTCGAATCCATTCGTTAAGCTCATCGTTATAGTGAGTGGCATAGAGCTTATCAATTTGAACGGAGTTTTGTTTCATGGTGTATGTCATGACGGACGCAGCCGCAACGAAAAGCATTGAAAGGATAGAGGTAAAAATTATTACTTCTATGAGAGAGAAACTCTGTTTTAATCGCATGGGCACAAGTAAGAAGGACTGCACTGTGTGCACGCCCCACTACTAACAAGTCCTGCTTCGCTTACTGAAACGTACTGACACGAATCAGACCCGATATAGCCAAGAGGAAGACATACGGGTGCATTGGGATGCCCAGATTCATTAAAACGAAAAGCAATAGAGGGTGTTGCAATGATAAGTTGTGTTGAGGGGCGATACAAAACAGGTGTAGGTGAGGTTGTACAGTCGGGGTCGAGCCTTACAACATCATTTTCAAATGTTATTGAGTGACTGTTACTATATGCACTCTCAGGGCTCGTACAAAGGGATGTGTTTGAGGTAAGAGCATTGGTGTGGGCCATTTCTATTAACGATTTGATATGTTCTACTTCTTTACTTAAGTTTTGATCCCTCGTCATATTTCCATACCATGTAAGCGAACCTCCCGATATGAGAAGAATGATTGACACAACCACCATCATTTCAATAAGAGTAAAGCTATTTTTCGCCATAGGGACCCATGCAATAATTACACTGCATACCGCTTCCACAGGAAGTTCCGACATACGGATTACCCGAGGCTTCTAGATATGCACATAGCCGATAATCTTGACCGGAAATGTATTCATAGAAATAGGTATATGCAGATCTGGGGTCATTAGGAAGTTTGCTTAAGTACGTTGACGTTGCGTCGGTAATGTCTCCGGTGCCAAATTCCATGCCTGGTGCAGCACCACCAGTAGGATAGACATTGTTAAAATTACGATACATTTCTATAGCCGAGCGAATCTGCTCAATATCAGTCTTACGTTTCGCATCGCGAGATTGTCGAATAAATTGGGCATACGAAGAGGCGGCAATGCCTGCGAGTAAAGAAATAATAGTTACAACAACAAGTATTTCAACTAACGAGAATGATTGTCGCGATTTCATAAGTTACTGTTGATTAACTACACAATATCCGGTGGGAGCCTCTGATTCTAAACTGTCGGTGCAAAGGCTAAACCCATCTCCGGTACCTGTCGGTGAATATAGGTATGGTGTAGCGGATTTAGGATCAACCGGAACTTGAGTTATAAATCCATCAGGTTTTGCATCACAGTCCATTGGGGCGTCTAAACTTGTAGGATAAACATAGCCACACGTCGAATAATATTGCTCTAATGCGTTCTGCATCGATTTAAGATCTGATTTTCTTCGTGCGTCTCTCGTTTTTTTTTGCGTGGTTGAAAATGATATGGTTAAGGCTGCCAATATTATGGCGATAATTCCAAGAACTATTAACATTTCAAGGAGTGTAAATGATTTTTTCATGTGTTAAGGCTCAATTAACTTGTAACATCTGTTTGTAGAACAAACTTGACCAGTTTTGGTCGTAAAATCTGCAGGACATGAAGGACTCTCTGTGTTAACCTCGGGATCTTGAGCATTTTCTAGACATGCATACATGACATATGTTTGCGGGTCAGAAAGCCCTCTTTGGTAGTAATAATTATACTGACATTGTGTGCCTGGATCTGATGGCATTTTTTGCATAAACATTACATTATTGGAGTCCACCAGTGCTGAACACACTGATGGAAACTGATTAGGATATACATTAGGTGTTTGACTTTGTTTATAGAGTTCGAGAGCTTTTTGAATATTTTTTAAATCCGATTTCCGTCGTGTGTCACGTGCTCTAATACGCGTTTCCATTAAATTTGGAAGGAGCACAGAAACTAAACCAGCCAAAATAGCTATAACAACAAGAATTTCAATTAATGTAAAGCCTAACGAATTAGTTCTCACGTATTTATGCTACTTCGTTTATTAAGGAAAATCAACACACTATCGTATATGGAGTGTGGGGAGACATTATTGGAGATAAGAAGTTGACGCTGTTTTAATAAAAATGAGAGATCTGCAAGTTTATTTATTGTAGCTAGTTTGGAGAGAATAAAGCTGTCTATCGCTTCCTTCGTCAAAGTGGAGCTATCACTTTCGGAAACTAAAGGGGAAATAATAGATGTATTTATTTTGAAATATAGTATCTTGCATCGTGAAATTATCGGAGGCACCAATGCATTTACCGATTGGACGATTAACACTATGTGTATAAAGTCTTGATGCTCCTCAAGCAGTTTCAGGAGCATATTTTGCACCTCATTACTCGATGTGTCTACAGACCGTATTGCAACGATAATGTTGTGTGTATATTGATACTTTATCTGAGAACGCATCGCAACTATCTGCGCGACAAGTAATTCCGATTTATCCTCAAGCGGTTCAATAATTACCGTAGAATAATTTTGAATCGAATACAACTCAACATAGTTTGAAATTATCGTATCTACAGATTGGTTGGCAGTTGTTACATAAATATGCGCAATCACAGTTATTGCATTCTAACAAAATTCTCTTTATAGTTAAAATAGGTATGTACATTACACCAAAAGCGTTTCTCGCAAAATTAGTTGAGAATAGTACTATAACCCAAGCTGAGTCTGAGCAGCTTGAAATAGACTCGCTTCATCAGGGAAATCCTATCTATGAGTTTCTACTTAAAAAAAGCAGTGTAAAAAAAGAGGATGTACTTAAAGTTCAGGCAGATTTTCTCCATGTTCCGTATGTAGATATCTCAGTCACCGCAACCGATCCTCAAGCTCTTGCGCTCATTTCTGAGTCGGTAGCACGTCGTTACTCAATAATTCCATTTGCATATAATTCAAAAACAGAAACATTATCGGTAGCAAGCCCTGATCCACTCAACATATCGTTACTAGATTTTTTAGAGCGCAAAACTGGTAAGCGTATCATATTTTCACTCGGTTACGCAGAAGATATTGAAAAAGCCATTAACGCTGTATATACCAAAGGACTAAGTCCGGAAGTAAAAGAGGCGTTACTTGAAGTAAAGGGAGTACTTAAAGCAGAAACCCAAAACCAGGTTGAATCGACAACGGTAAAAGAGGCCCCAATAGCCAAAATTGTTGACACAATCCTCGAATTTGCGGTTAAGGGTAGAGCTTCCGATATTCACATTGAACCTGAGGAGGATAAAACACGTGTACGATATCGTATTGATGGAATTTTGCAGGAAAAACTCACACTTCCTCGTACTATTCATGACTCATTAGTTTCACGCATTAAAATATTGTCCGATATGAAAATTGATGAAAGGCGCATTCCACAAGACGGCCGTTTTAGCTTTCATGTCGCAGACCAGGAAGTAGACTTACGTGTGTCCACTTTACCCACAGTGCATGGAGAAAAAATAGTTATGCGTTTACTAAAAAAAACAGGAGGACTTCCGTCACTTGCTGAACTTGGTCTCCGAGGAGCTCAACACCATGATCTGGAAGAAGCGATATCTAAACCATACGGTATTATACTCGTTACCGGACCAACGGGATCGGGTAAAACGACAACTCTTTACTCTATCTTATCCAAGCTAAATAAGCCGACGGTAAATATCGTAACGCTTGAGGACCCTGTTGAGTACCAGATAGTTGGAATAAATCAAGTTCAAGTTAATCCCCAAGCTGGATTAACTTTTGCTGCAGGGCTTCGTTCCTTCTTACGTCAGGATCCAAATATAATTCTGGTTGGAGAGATACGCGACGCCGAAACTACTCAGCTTGCAATTCAGG
>CAZLSE010000068.1:0-6709 GCA_964562055.1 uncultured Gammaproteobacteria bacterium | reverse complement strand
TACCCTACTTACAATCTCATCGAGACTCAATTTTGTGATTTCAATACCGCAGTCGGGGCAATGAGGATGTCCAATACGTGCATACAGAAGTCGTAAATAATCATATACTTCTGTTATTGTCCCCACAGTTGAACGGGGGTTATGAGATGCGCTTTTTTGATCTATTGAAATTGCTGGTGATAACCCTTCGATTAAGTCTACATCTGGCTTTTCCATAAGGCCTAAAAACTGACGTGCATATGCAGAAAGCGACTCTACATATCGACGTTGGCCTTCTGCATAGAGCGTGTCAAATGCAAGAGAGGATTTACCCGAACCGGATACGCCAGTAATAACGACCACCTTATTTTTCGGCATGTCTACATGTATGTTTTTGAGGTTATGTTGGCGTGCCCCTCGTATGGTTATTTTGTCCATTATTTTTTAATAAACTCTTAACTCTAAACGTAAACTCCATACCTTTTTACCCTAAGAGTTCAGAGTTCAGGATTTGGAGTTTAACTTATCACTTCAGCTCTCTAATCTTCTCCCTCAACAAAATTGCTGCTTCAAAGTTCATATCATCAGCTGCACGTTTCATCTCTCGTTCAAGTCGTTTTATAGTTTTTTTAGTGTCAAACGGCGTGAGGCCCTCTTTTTTTATTGAATTAACATATTGTTTATACGTTTTTTGCGATCTATCTTTTAGTTCCTCCAAATCTTCAACTTTTTCAATAATTCGTTCTCGTATTGGTTTGTGAATTGTGACGGGAGTAATATTATTTTTTTTGTTGTAGGATAGCTGATATTCACGACGTCTTTGTATCTCCTCTATGGCATTTCGCATCGAATCTGTTATTTTGTCTGCATACATAACTACTCTTCCTCCTGTATTTCGAGCTGCTCGCCCCATCGTTTGAATAAGAGATGTACGCGATCGCAAAAAACCTTCTTTGTCTGCATCAAGTATCGCAACGAGTGTTACTTCGGGAAGATCTATGCCCTCTCGCAGAAGATTTACTCCAATAAGTACGTCATATTCACTTTTTCGTAGACTATCGAGAATATCGCTCCGTTCAAGCGTTTTAATATCTGAATGCAGATACGATGCGCGCACTCCTTTGTCTTTTAAATAATCAGTTAAATCTTCGGCAATACGTTTTGTTAGTGTAGTTACAAGAACTTTCCCCGTTTCACCCTTTTTTAAACGAGCGTGAATTTCTGTAACAAGATTGTGCACTTGATCTTTTGAGGGTCTTACTTCTATTTTTGGATCCACTATTCCTGTGGGACGCACTAACTGTTCCACAACTCCATTTGTCCGGGCTTTTAACTTTTGACTCTCGATTTTCGACTGCTCTAATTCCCATTCGTCTGGTGTTGCAGAAGTATAGATAATATGTGGTGGAACCGCGTAAAACTCTTCAAAACGCATTGGACGATTGTCAAACGCAGCTCGCAATCTAAATCCAAAATCGACAAGCATCTGCTTGCGTGAGTTATCGCCGTTATACATTCCTCTGATTTGTGGAACTGTTATGTGCGATTCATCAATAATTACAAGAAATTTGTCTCCGTAAGCTTGACGGAAATAATGGAGGAGTGAATAAGGAGGATCTCCTTCTTTTCTTCCGTCAAAATACCGAGAGTAGTTTTCAATTCCATTTACATACCCAACCTCACGTATCATCTCGATATCATGCTTTACCCGTTGAGTCAACCGCTGAGCCTCTACTATTTTTCCAGCCTTTTTTAGTATGCCAGCTTCAAACTCAAGATCTTTTAGTATCTGACCCGATGCTTCTTCAATAGTTTTTGGATTGGCCATAAAATGCTTTGCGGGATAGATTATTATTGAGTCGAAAGTCGAAAGTCGAAAGTCCGAGAGTCCTTTTTGTGCAGTTTGTTCTCGACTTTGAAACTTTAAGACTTTCCGACTTTCAGACTGCATATTCTCCTTTCCCGTCAGAGGGTCAAACTGTACTATTGAGGTAACTTTGCCAGAGGAATGACTAATCCTATACCCTACATCGTCGTATGCAGGATAAATATCTATACTGTCACCTCGTACTCTAAATGTACCTCGAGTAAAATCAAACTGAGAACGATCGTACTGCAGTTGAGCTAACCGAAACTGTACCGCTTGTTGATCGTATGTTTGACCGACACGAAGTTCTAACGCATATCTACCGTAATCAAGTGGTGAGCCAATATTGTATATACAAGATACCGAAGCAACTACTATTGTGTCTTTTCGTGTAAGAATATTTGTGGTAGATTGCAATCGAAGTTTATCAATTTGTTCATTAATCTCTGCCTCTTTTTCAATATATGTATCTGTGGAAGGGATATATGCTTCCGGTTGATAAAAATCATAATATGAAACGAAATACGAGACTCCATTATGAGGAAAAAAATCCCGCATCTCCTGATACAGTTGACCAGCTAAAGTCTTGTTATGTGAAATAATCAGGGCGGGCATGCCAAGATTACGAATGACATTGGCGATGGTAAAGGTCTTCCCCGACCCTGTTACTCCCAACAGAACTTGGTTTTTTGTACCGCCCTTTACACCATTTACCAAACCCTCAATTGCTTGAGGCTGATCTCCGGTAGGTTTGAATTGTGAGACAAGAGTATACACAAATTAAAATAAAAAACGAAACCAATAATTCTACCACAAAAACTACTACCAGAGCAATATGAGTAGATGTGCAAACAGTGCGCTTGGGAAAAATATGAATGTAAAAGGAACCAACGTGTGTCATAATATATAAATGGAAATACTCTCTTTTTTATTCGTCTTTATTCTTCACATAGATACTCATCTCGATAGAATTATCGGTCAGTATGGGCCAATTACATACGCCATATTGTTTGCGATACTATTTATGGAAACTGGTCTTGTATTTACTTCTTTTTTACCTGGCGACTCGCTTCTTTTTACTGCGGGCGCATTTGCAGCACTCGGTTCTCTCAATATTACATTTTTACTCTTTTTACTCTTTTTTGCCGCAGTATTAGGCGATACTACAAACTATTGGATTGGTCGTCATTTTGGGAAACACATCATTGCACATTCCAAAATCCCCATCGATGAAGGACATATTAAAAAAACGCAAAAATTTTATAAAAAACATGGAGGTAAATCAATTATCATAGCTCGATTCATCCCATTTGTTCGAACCTTCGCTCCATTTGTAGCTGGTATTGGCACCATGGAATACGGTCAGTTTTTGCTCTACAATGTAATTGGGGCGAGTATTTGGGTTTTTGGAGTCACATTGGCTGGATACTTCTTTGGCAATATCCCTTTCGTGCGAGAGAATTTTTTCCTTGTAATTTTTGCGGTAATTCTTATCTCACTTATTCCGGTTGTTGTTGAATTTATCACACATCACAAGAATAAAAATAAACAAAATACAAAATGAAACCGACTCATTTTTCACTTAAACAAACGCTTCGGTTATTTTTTACTGGATCGGCAATGGGTCTTGCAGATATAGTTCCAGGAGTGTCGGGTGGAACTGTTGCATTTTTGCTTGGTATTTACGAAGAGCTTATCTATAGTATCAAACTGATGAGCGGAGATGTGCTGCGACTTTTAGTAAAAGGTAAAATAAAAGATGCATTCCGTAAGATTCCGTTCTCGTTTCTTGTGCCTCTTGGTATTGGGTTAATGGGATCTGTGTTGGCTTTTTCTCACACCATTGCAGTACTGCTTGAGACTCATCCTAATTATTTGTGGTCTTTCTTTTTTGGACTCGTTTTAGCCTCTGTTTGGATTGTGCGTAAGAGAGTAAAAACGTGGAATTTGCATGACTACGTTGCATTTGTAGTACTCAGCATTTTTACCTACATATTAGTCGGTGCAGTTCCAGTTGAGACTCCTAAAACGTTATTAGCTTTTTTTCTCAGTGGATTTATTGCAATATGCGCAATGATTCTTCCCGGAATATCTGGCTCATTTCTCCTTGTTATCATGGGTAAATATGAGCAAATCTTAACCGCAGTAAACCAGCGTGATTTTCCTATCATTTTTGTATTTATTCTCGGATGTATTGTTGGATTGTCGGTATTTGCTCGCGTATTAAGTTATTTGTTTGCTAAACACCACGATATATTGATAGCAGGCTTAATGGGTTTTATGATTGGTTCGCTTCGAAAAGTGTGGCCATGGAAAGAAATCTCAATGACACGGGTAGACAGTCATGGTGAAATCGTACCTGTAGTTGAAAAAAACATTTTTCCAAATCTTGATAATCCTATAACCTACATTTGTATTGGTCTTGGACTTGGGGGTTTTCTACTTGTCACGTTACTCGATAAAATGCAGACCACAAAGGAGCATAGTGAAGACATACAAGACCCTGTATTTGTAAAATCACATAAAAAAGCATTGGCATCGCAAAAAACAGGAAAAATATAAATTTACTCTATGATATGTTGTATCTCGTCGGTACCCCAATAGGCAATCTCGAAGATTTGTCTATCCGCCAGTCAAAAACGATTCTAGAAGCTGATGTTATCCTTGCAGAAGATACACGATCTGCCGAAACACTTATTTCGGTAACTGAACGATTATTTAATACATCACGAAATTCATCGCAGATTGTTGTTTCGTACTACCGAGAACGTGAATATGAAAAACTTCCCTATATTTTGTCACTTCTGGCAGAGGATAAACAAGTCGCCCTTATTACAGAAGCTGGTATGCCTCTCATTTCCGACCCGGGCGGACTCCTTGCGACACATTGTCGAAAACAAAACATACCATTTACCGTAATACCAGGACCAAGCAGTGTAACCACCGCACTTGCACTCGCCGGCAACATATCGCACACCTGGACTTTTCTTGGATTTCTTCCCAAAAAAGGTGGCGATATGAAAAGACTAATTGAGAAAATGATTACTATGCCACACATGTACAAAAATGATCATGTTTTTGTTGCTTTTGAGTCACCTGATCGATTTCAATCAACGATGAGGCTTTTCTCTACCTTAATCCCGAGTGCAATAATATCGGTTTGTCGGGAAATGACAAAAAAGTTTGAAGAGGTAATTACCGGCACACCACTGCAACTATCTACAAAAAAACTTCGTGGTGAACTTGTACTGATAATATCAGTAGCGCAGGGTTCTTAACTTTTTTATTCAAACCTAATTATTGATATTGAATAATAGAGTCTTCATAGTATATTAGTGCGTGTTTGATTTTGCTTTTCTAGAAAAAATGTTTTTTATAGGTAGTATTCTTGCAGGAGTTACGTTTTTTATTCTTATTTATACAGTAGCAAATGTATCTTTGCTTTCGCATAAAAACCTGACAGACTCCTGCGCTGTATTTGGCAGTACATAAGCAGGTTGAAATACATATCCTTGTTTTGTAAAACTTTGCACGTCACGCGGAACATGCGGCGGCACGTTAATTCATCATTCCTATATTTTGACATCGGCACATTGTGTCATCTTTATTATGGAAAGTAGCAATGAAGGATATATCTTCGTTTGTTTGGCGTATACAACTACAATGGCTTTTTGAAGGACACCACACAGCAGTCATATGCCATACTAAAGAAAAACCTACCATTTTTATTCACGAAAAATATGAAGATAAGCCGATAAATCAATACGATACATTTTATATTGCGCTTATTAATAGCGGATTATTTCTCTATACCTTACCGGTACCTGACTTACCTCATTCAGCATTTACATTATTACAGCAAACGTTTTCGATGATTGGCGTGGGTACCAAATCAATAACATCCGGCACATCATCGCAAACACTCGATGAGGCTAGCTTAAAGGTTACATCTGTCGTCCCTACCACAGACATGTTTAAAGCGGAATCCATAACAAACAAAAATAGTCAGGTTGTACCGACGATTCTGGAGGACCAGCAATAGCAACAATAAACGGGTTTCCTACAATAATATAGGTATTATAGCTGACGGATACTGCAATATGCATAAGTTAACGACATTTGTTTCCATACCCGCATATCTATCGTGGATTACTGAAATAATCGGTTTCAATCCCCCTTATATAAATACTATTTCCGCAAATACAATCTATCCTGCTCAACACCCACTATCACCGGTGTGTGCAATGCGAGTAAAAAATGAGTGTAGCTTATATTCTGGAATGCGCGTATGGAGTACTAAATACGCTATTTGAGAAACAGTAAATTAGGTGTATACTGATTAATATGCGTATACTTTACACTCTACTCTTACTATCATTGGTTTTTGTTTTCGTCCGGTATTCGTATGCCGCAGAATTTACACTTACACATATTGGTGCTATGGAAACGAAGGGTGTCCGGTATAACCAATGGTGGTACGAACCACAACAGGTTGTACTAAAGGGATCAGGTAGTAAAAAGGCAAATATCGATATTACTCTCAATGATAAAACCGAAACAATTAAAACAGATGGCGAAGGTAAATGGAGTTACAAACTTGGAACGCTTGACGTTGCAGATTATCGCGTACGAATCGGTTCTGGTCAAGATGAGTACTCATTTATCTTAACTATTGGCTCCCCTCCTCCTGCTGATATGAGCACCACCAAAGGGGGTCTCCCAGAAGCTGGCATTATAGGACCGCTTGTAGGCATTGTAGGTATAGGGGCATTACTTGTGTTATATAGCTTCCGTAAGGAGCAAGTTTAAGATTTGTCTTTTAATCTTTTCTTTACTTTTTAAAACCATTTTGAATCTATTGCC
>CAZLSE010000067.1:0-7011 GCA_964562055.1 uncultured Gammaproteobacteria bacterium | reverse complement strand
GTCAATATCGTGGGCTGAAGTCACGAGAAGCAAACTCTAAACTATAAACACTAAATGGTAAGTGCCAAGACATCGTGCACAGATTTAAGTGCCAGAACATCGTGCACAAACGTTCTTTGACAATCGAATAGCCACAGCATGCGTTATCATGAGCATCATTTCTTGACAAGGAGGTGCTCATGAAGAAGAACGCAAAGAAACAAAGGGCTGCTGCTGTACAGAGATTCTTGCATGGAGAAAACCCGCAAGCTATCTGTGCCTCTTTGGGTAAATCCATGCGGTGGCTGTACAAATGGGTCGCACGGCATACCCCAGAGGATCCTGCTTGGTGCGAAGATCGATCCCGCCAACCCCTGATCAGTCCTCATCGCACTCCTGGCGAGATCGAAGATATCGTCGCGATGGTACGGTTGAGCTTATACAATAAGGAGGTCTTCTACGGTGCCCAGGCTATCCGTTGGGAATTAGAAGACCTGGAAGTGCAACCGCTCCCCTCAATCCGCACCATTAACCGTATTCTAAGTCGCCGTGATTTGACCCATCGTCGCACCGGGCGCTATGAACCCAAAGGCAAAGTTTACCCCGAACTACCGGGGCTTTCGCCCAACCAAACCCATCAGGTTGATCTGGTTGGCCCCTGTTATCTTACCGGCCCGATCCGATTCTACAGCCTCAATGCCATTGATGTCATGCTCAATCGCTGCGCTATCGAACCCATGCCTTCAAAAGCAGCCCAGAGCGTCCTGGACGCTGTTTACGCGGTTTGGAAGCGCATGGGCATTCCTCAGAACCTCCAGGTGGACAATGAACTTGCCTTTTACGGAAGTCCAATTCATCCGCGAGGCATGGGGCCGCTCATTCGTCTCTGCCTGCGTTATGGCGTCAATCTCTGGTTCATTCCTCCTTCTGAGCCATGGCGCAACGGGGTGATCGAAAGTTTCAACGGCCATTATCGCCAGAAGTTCCTTGCCAAGATCGCCATAACATCACGAGCCGAGCTTCGGCAGGCATCCCTGGCCTATGAGCATAGGCATAACAGCACCTATCGCTACAGCAAACTCAAGGGACAAACACCGAATGATGCGTTGTCTCGGATAGGGGGAAAACTGGTTTTCCCCAACCAAGAACAGGCACCTCGGCATCCATTGGAGAAACCAGAAGAAGGATTCTATCATCTCGTCCGATTCATTCGGAGCAACTGTCAATTCAACATCTTCGGCGAGATTTTTCCTGCTCCACCGGAAACTCAGTACGAATACGTTGTGGCTACCATCGATGTCAAAGAACAAAAGCTGATGCTTTTTCTGGATCATGTCCAGGTTGAAGAATACGGATACCGACTACGATGAGTCACGACATAGGAGGCACGGCATCGTGAGATCATGCCTACTAAAGTTTCGATTGAACGATGTCGTGGCACTCTTTTCTGTGCACGATGTCTTGGCACTTACCAGGTAACATTTAATGTGAGGCAATTCGATTACCAAAAAAAACTTGACAACTGTAAATATTTACAGTATATAGCCTATAAATTGAAGTTTTATGGAAAATTCAATACTTACAAAACGTCAGCAACAGATATTTGAATTTATACTTTCCAGTATAGATAAATTCGGATATCCGCCCTCTATCCCTGAAATTCAGGAAAAATTCTTCTTTAAATCCCCTAATGCTGTTAAAGACCACCTTGAAGCACTTGAGCGGAAAGGGTATATTTCTCGTCGTCCTCGTAAATCAAGAGGAATTGAAGTATTAAACCATCCTCCAGTACAAAGTTATAATAAGAATGTTGATGATAATGTTACAGAGATACCCATGATAGGGAGAGTCTCAGCGGGGTGTCCAATAATTGCTTATGAAAATATAGAAGGTAGAATATTTGTTGATAAATCTATTGTAAAGAATAACAGAGGAGTATTTATTTTAAAGGTTAAAGGCGCAAGTATGGTTAATGCCAATATTCTTGATGGAGATTATATTTTAATCCGCCAGCAACCAACAGCAGAACAAGGAGAGATGGTAGTTGTTTTAATTGAAGATGAAGCAACAGTTAAAAGATTCTATAAAGAAAAAAATAATGTAATAAGGCTAAAGCCTGAGAATGATGCCATGGATCCAATAATTGTTGATCCTAGGGAGAGTAGTGTTAGAATAATTGGCAAGGTGGAGGGTATAATAAGAAAAATCTAAAGAGTGAATGTCATAAGAATTACAAAAGGACTATTAAATGGCATCTATTAATGGTGATTGGTTTCATTCAAGAAGTAGTTCAAATATCGAGGAATTATTAACAGTCAGAACTTTGGTTCTTGAAAGCTTAAAACCTGAATATATTGGTTTTTTTTGGTCTGGAGGTAGGTCGGGGAATCAACAAATGTATGAATTTGCTGGGGCCGCTAATACTCAACCTTCCACAATGCAAACTAAAATACGTGCAATGATTCGTTACGGATTTATTAAAGATAGTAATCAATGCCCCCTTGTCTGGACAAGAATGGGTAGTCTATGGAATGATCTTTACACAGTTGGTAATTTCGATGCAGCCCAAAAAGTTTATGAATTAACTCTAACAATTTCACTTGCAATTTATGCTTTTAACAACACATCGGCTCAATACAGTTTAAATCCAGCAAATGGTGAAATGCCTTTGAGATTTTTATTGAATAATCTTGATAATCAAAATTCTATTTCCCTTAGAGAATTTGAATCTTTGGTTGATGGTAATACGCAAAGAATAGGAGACAATGCTTCGTACTGGAAAAGAGACCTTATAAATTCAGGCCTGTTTCAAGAAGCACAAGGAAGATTATTTTATACAGGTAAGTATCAAGAATTTATTGAGGAAATTAAGAGTTTCGACCCAAGTCCATTCTTAACCGATCAGGACTGGCAATCAATAAGGGATAATCCCCTAATTGAAATATCGCCATTCAAAAAATCAATTCGTTCAAATTTTGAGGCAACTATTCGACAAGAAAACATAGAAGAACAAATTATTGATGAAATCTTTACAGCGCCATTGGTTGAGGTTGTTGCTGAACAGGAGGAAATTCAAATACCAGAGATTGATATTCTAAGTGATGACTTGAGGTTTGCGCAAAGCACAAGAAGGGTAAGGAATTCAGCTTGGTCAATAAGAATAAAAAAGAAGTATAATTACATGTGTGCTGTCCCAAATTGTGATGTAAGAGGACAAATATTTGTTGAGGCAGCTCATATTAAACCTGACAATGCATCAGCTGGCTTTATCCCACATAGAGCGCATATTTTAAATGGCCTTTGCTTATGCAGACATTGTCATATTGTTTTTGATAAAGGGTATTTTTCATTGACTGATGACCATAGGATCATTACTTCACCTAAATTTAACTTTATACCCGACCAGACTTTGAAGACCATTATAATTTCAAGTACAAACATTCCCATCAAGAATAGAATTGACAATAGACTCCCTTTAGTTGAGTTTATTCAATATCACAGGATTAACAAATTTAAGGGTTAAAATGGACCAGGTTTCATTAACATATAAAACTTTTTTCGATGAATTCGAGGTTACCAGCATAGTCGCTGAACCAACGGTGAATTACACTCTTTTTAAAATCGAATTAAAAGATTCTCAGGCAGAACAGATAAAAGTTTTTAATAAACTTGAAAGTGGCCTTCCCTTTTTTAATGGAGAGACCTTTGGAAATCAGGTACATTTTCAGTTTACTTATCAGACACCTGTGCAGAGATGGTTTCCTTATCGGGAAGGGTATTCAATTAAATTGGTTAGTGCTTTTATTAAGGAATTAATAATCAAAGGAAATATTTTTGATCCCTTCTCGGGTAGCGGGACTACCCTCCTGGCATCTCGCATGGCTGATTTAAATTCTTTTGGAATGGATGTAAATCCTATCTCAGTTTTAGTAGCTAAGGCCGAGAATGAACAATACATGCCTGAAGACATTAACCAAATTGAAGAAGAAATAAATAAAATAAAAAGAATTGAAAAATCAGAAGAAACTATTCATACATTTTTTGATTTGGCTGACAAAGTATTTAATCAAGAGATATTGCAGTCACTTCTTCAATTCAAACAACATATAAAATCTATTCAACATAAGAAAACATTAGAAATATTCTTTGTCGCATGGCTTTCAATAATTGAAGATGTATCAAACATTAAGAAAGAGGGTAATGGAATCAAGTACAAAAATCGTAAAAGGACCTCTAATGGTTATGTAAATATCGAAAAGGAGAGATGGGAAAATGAAAACTTTCCTCTCAATAAGTTCTATTTTATAAAAAATAAACTCGTAAATCACCTTGAAATGATTTTATCAGACATAAAGTTTAATTATGGTAAATGCGACAAAAAACCCACGATTTACAATGGTAATTGTTTAGAGTTTGATAAGTATTTTTCTGATGAAATTGAATTAACTTTTTTTTCTCCTCCTTATTGTAACTGCTTTGATTACTTCGAGATACATAAAATTGAACTTTGGCTCGGCGACTTTATACCTAATAAAGAAGAATTTAGGAAATTGAGAAATACTGGTTTTCGTTCAAACACAAATTCATTAAATAACAAACCAATAATTTATAAAAACGGATACCTTGAAAACCTTATAGACCTTTTTGAACCGAGCAAACTCTGGAATAAAAATATTCCAATCATTGTAAGAGGCTACTTTGATGATATACACACGCTTTTAGGCAAACTTTACCAACAAACAACTAAAAATGGTTATGTCGGAATTGTTGTAGGTAATTCTGCTTATTCAGGTGTAATTATTCCTACAGATATATTAATTGCTGAAATTGCAAAGGAAATAGGCTTTAAAATAAAAAATATCTTTGTTACAAGGCACTTAACCACAAGCTCTCAACAAAAGCAGGAATTGGACTATTTAAAAAACTATTTAAGAGAAAGTATTGTATTACTTGAAAAATGATTGAGGCACAAAGTTACATTCCAGTTAAGGAAATTATACCAAAGGAAATTGAACAAGAATCTATTCTAAATATACTCACCAATAATGTAACAGCCTATACACATGGTTTTCATAAATATCCGGCCAAATTCATTCCACATATTCCAAAATGGGCGATTGCTAAATATTTAGTAGTCCATAAAGATAAAACTATTTTAGACCCATTTTGCGGGTCTGGAACAACATTAGTGGAAGGGATGTTAGCAGGGCACAATGTAATTGGTATTGACATAGATCCTTTGTCATGCCTTATCGCAAAAGTCAAAACCACCCCCGTTGACACTTCAAAATTAAATGAAATTTCAAATTGGCTTATCAAAAGAATTAAAACAAAAAAGATAGGAGAATTTAAACCACAATGTGAAACGATTGGGCATTGGTTTCCGAAAGAGACAGTAGACAAGCTTTCCATAATTCGAACTCTCATAAATCAGATTCCTGAAGCATTTGGTGATAGTAAAAGCATTAAAGATATTCAGCATCTATTAATTATATGTTTTTCATCTATAATAAGGCGTGTTTCTTATGCAGATAATGAATCACAAAAAACTTATGTTTCACATACTAAAATTAAAATCCCTGAAGAACCATTAGCTCTTTTTATCTCACAACTTGATTTATTCAAGGAACGAATTACCAAATTTTCAAAGTATGTGAGGGGCAAACTAAAAAATCAAATTATTTGCGCATCGAGTACAGAATTCATGAAAGCTAAACTTAAAGGCCAACCTATTGATTTGGCGATCACATCACCACCTTACATAAAGGCGATAGACTATATCTACAATCAGATGGTGGAGTTGTTTTGGATTGGCGATTTATTTGATATGCAGACTCAGTCAAAACAGAACAAAAAGAAAAAGGAGTATATTGGAACAAAACATTTTTATAGAAATGAGTTTAATGAATACACTCCATTTAAGACAAGCATAGGAATAAAAAAGCTAGATGAAAAGATTCAAAAGGTCTTTATGACAGACAAGAAAAATGGGCATAAGCATGCTTATATTACATTTAAATACTTTGTAGAAATGGAAAATCACTTTAAAGAAATATCAAAATGCTTGGATAAGGATAGACATTATATTATGGTAGTTGGTGACAGTTCAGTGAGTAATATTTTCTTTAATACTGCTGACTTCATGACCGAAATTGCGGAACGGAGTGATTTTAGAATAACCAACAAGTGGGGATACAAAATTAAAAACCGTTATATGAGATTTGACAGAAATGGAAGAGGTGGAATAATTGAAATTGATTGGGTTTTAGACCTTGTAAAAATATAAACCAGAAACTTGCAAATAACTTCAAATTAAATTTTTGACACTATACGACATTTAGTTTCAAAGCTGTCGGGAACAACCCTAACATTATCTCCGGATTCACTTGTGGTTCCCAATAATGCTTTATGCACCACCTTAAATACACCTCATAACAAAGAGATTGGTGAATAACTAAAAGACGATGGGGACGTTGGGGCAAAGGGAAATAATTATTGACATAGAGGAAAATAATTAAAAAAGGAGACATGCTGAGACAAGTGAGATTGAAGGAGAAACGGAGTTTGAGGCGTAAGACAGGTAATTTCACTTTGCACCAACGTCCCCTTCTTCCTTATGATAAGAATAAGTAATCCTTTATGGAAAAGGGAGGTTCAAAAGGTATGGTGATTTCACTTATTGTGGGAATAGTTGTTACATCTATGATATGGATATGTCACGAATTGCTGGGAGGGACAGTTCCTCTTCCAATATTTAACTTGATGGGCATATTAAGAACTCCTGGGATTCTAATTACCTTTATAATTGCATTAAAAAGTGAAGGGGACGTTGGTGCAAAGAGAAATAATTATTGACATAGAGGAAAAAAATTAAAAGAGGAGGAGGCATGCTGAGACAAGTGAAATTGAAGGAGGAGCGGAGTTTGGGGCGTAAGATAAGCAATTTCACTTTGCACCAACGTCCCCACTTCCCCCAACAGGTAAGCTTCCCAAAAGCCATCTTGCCCTTTAGAATTGGGGGTTTCCATGATT
>CAZLSE010000066.1:0-7041 GCA_964562055.1 uncultured Gammaproteobacteria bacterium | reverse complement strand
TGAATTTTTATCAATAAATTTGTCAAAACAAAGAGTTGCATTTATAACTTGAATTCAGCAATTTTGCCAATACACAAAAAAAGATTATCACTATGCTTTATATAAAAGACCTATCTTTTTTCAGACAGTATTATAAATCGCAAGTAGCTTTAAATTTTGATAAGTCGATAGACACTTCATTTATAAACACTTTTCACCCTGAAAAACCAGGGAATAAAACTAAAGGTTTTTCTTATTTGGTATATGGTGCAAGAGGTAATATCGGAGGTTTTTTAAGGAGTGCTTCATTAAATGTCGCTGCTGACCAACAAGCGATTTATGAACTTATTCAAAATGCTGACGATTGCAAGGCAAATCTTTTCAGTGTTTTCTACAACAGAGAATATCTATTGTGTATCAACAATGGAACTCCATTCTCTAAAAGGAATATGTCAGCAATATTAAATGTTGGTGATTCAGACAAAGATGCAGAAGATATTGGAACATTTGGTATAGGTTTTAAAATTATACACCGGCTTCTGGGTGAAGATGATGGATTAGAAGCGATATTGAACGAATATGCCGGACCGATAATATACAGTTGGAATCAGTACAATCATTTAAAGAGATTATTAAGCGATGAAGAAATTGTAATTAACAAAAACGGTTCAAGAGATGATGATTGTCCCTGGTTATTGAAAATAATTTATACCTGTTTCCCAACGCATTTAGGAGAGAGTATAAAAAATGAAAAATATTCTAATGAAACATTATTTACAATTGAGGAATTCAATGAATTCAAATTTTTTCTTAAAAATTCATTAGCAAAACTTAATACGTTTACGGAAAACAATCTTCGTCAAGGTTCAATATTTTTCCTAAGAATTGGCGCAGATAAGTTTAAATACATTGATGAAAATATTGATAACATTCTTAATGGAATTGGCTATTCATTCAATTTTCTAAATCATTTGAAGCGAATATATATTAATGAAAAAGAGATTAATAAAGAGAAAATCACCGTAGAAAAATTTGAATATCCTATTGGTAGCGATGAATACAACCTCATCAGACCAAGAAACGAAGAACGAAATATTGACTTTTCTTTTTCTTATTATCAAAACTACAAAACCGCATTAAAGCTCAAGGAAGTTCCCAATATTTATAACTTTTTCTCAATGGAAGAGGAAAAAAATGGTTGGTGTTTTTTATTGCATTGCAATTCTTTTGATATGCATAATGACAGAAGAAAACTTCAACCAAATTCAAATATTAATGAACGTCTTTTACCGAATATCTCGAATGAAATAAAACAATACTTAATTGACCTTTCCGACACAAATACTGAATTATTCTTAAATATTTACCCGTCATTGCTATTAAGTGATATCCCAACCGACAAACTACATCTTAAAAATTACTTTTACGACACTTTAATTTCAATTTTATTTGAAAGAATACCAACAGATAAAGGGTTTTCGGATAATACACAGGATGTGGTAATTAAGGATACAAAACTACCAATATCCCCGAAAAATTGGGGTGTAGAAAGCGACTGGTTTTATTGGACAGATTTTAAAGATGATGAAGCAATTATCAAGGAAGCACAAAAAGAAGAAAAGCTAGGTTTGGATAAAATGTCGATTTCATCATTAATAGAAAAAGGTGATGTTGATAAAATAAATGAGTGGATTATAAATGCAGATGAAACCACTTTTACTCTTTTTTTAATGGAGCTAGAAAAGGATATTCCTAATGAAAATTTCTTTGATTTACAATTTTTAAAATGCTCCGATAATTATTACTATTCAATCAATGAAATTGTTTCAAATTCTCATGTTTTGTGCCTTTTTGAAAAGATTCACGAAATAAAGGATATTCTAAATGAATTAGGGTTAATTACTACTGAAATAAATATTTCTGATTTCAAGAACATCGCAGAAAAAGCTAGTAATAAACTTCCGTATCTTAAAACTATTGATGAAAAAAGGGTTTTTGATGATTTTATCAAAGATGCAACAGATGGAAATAATTTAACACCAAAAAGTAAAAGACGATTATTCATTGCAATAAAAGAACTTTATAATGTTGGAGACAAATCATTAAAGGAATGGAAATTGTTTTCCAATACTGAAATGGAAATTTGCTCCCTAAACACATTAATAAGCCCTTCAATCAAGATTGAGAAATGGCTTATCAAATATCAAATCTTAAAAAGTGAATTCTTTGAAGAACTTGAGGAGTATTTGTTACAAGCAGATGACATTTACCCATCTATAATTTATCCACTTTGGGAAGAGTTAATAGAAGTCAATGAATTTGATGAAATAACCATAGGTGAATTTTATTCTTCTGTAAAAAACTATTTCGACGAAGAAGCTCATAAATCACTAACATTAAATAAGAAAGCGTACATTTTTACGTCTGATGGGTTTTTTCCAACATCTGAGGTTTTCTATAATGAAGTTTTTAACTTCATTATGGATTACCCATCCTTAAAAAGCTCAATAGAAAAAGTTACCGGATTTAAGACACCATCAAAAAAAGTTTTAACGTATTTGATTGATAGTCCCTTTAAAACTGATAATGATAAATTGATTGACCATCTTTCTGATTGTACCCTAGAAGAAACAGAAGCTTATGAATTGCTGAGATTTTGTCAAAAAGCAGAGGTGAATATTTTTTCGAAAGGAGTCTTTTGTGAATCTGGTAATGATATTGATTGGGTGTGCAATGATTCAAAAATTCAGTACTATTCAGAAGATTCAAGATTAATTGAATTTATCAATGAATACTTAGAAGATACATTTTATCTTATACCATCAGTTTTACTGGACTTCAAATCTTTTGAAGGTATCATACGAAATCAGGAACTTTATGAAGAAATAATTGAGCAACTTGAAAATATTAATGATTTGGCAGTTGAGTTCTTGCCATTATTGAAACATAAGGAAGTTATCAAATCATATTTATCAAATTTATCTGAAATTAGGATTGAAAACAAAAGTTCATTTGATAAAAGTAGTTTTGAATATATTGTGGTTTCTAATATCATCTCACATTTTGAAGATGCTGACCTTGAAGAAATAAAGAAAAAAATTATAATTTATGATGATGATATTGAATTTAAATTAGAAGAAATAGTTACAGGTAACGAGATTAAATTTGTCATTGATGATAAGATATACAATATTAAAGTTTCGGAAATATTACTTGACTCTGACAACTTTTCCAAAGCTGAAATACTTGACACTATTATTGCAAATTTCAAAAAGCTTGAACTACCCAAAACCAAAATAGATAAATTATTCTCTGTCGAGTTTGAAGAGGACGACCTATCTGAAAAACTTGCTGAGGAATTACCTGGGTCACTTGAAGATAATATCCTTGAAACTGCTGAACAGATTGCTTTTTGTCTTTTATATGAATTACAGGCAGGGTGGTCTAAATTTGATGATTTTCAAATTTACGCATCAAACAATGAAACTTATAGGCTCAATGAGGTATGGTATGCCAAACCATATTCATTTTTAAGTGAAATAGGTGTAATTGGAGAACAATATAAAGGGCTTTCTAAATTGATTAAAATTAATGATGAAAAACCAATTTTTAAAGTAAGTGATAGTTGCATTTTTCTTTATAAACCTGCCTTTGATGAAGATGGTAATTTTGTTTGTAATTACATTGATGAAAATTTAGATGAAAGAAAATGTACTGATTTGCTCAACTTTTTGTTCGAGGAATATAACAAAAGAGGAAAGGAAAGCAGGCGTGACTTTGAAGAAATTGATGATTGGACAAAACTTGGAGACATTGAAACAGAAAAAATAATAGGCATCAATCCAAATAACACAATCTTAATTGAAGACGATAAATTTGTAATGCCTGATGAAGTTGCACCATGTTGGATTCAGGTATGGTCAAAAGGTGAGACAAATATCTCATTCTTAAAAGTACTAGGAATTCATTTCTATGATTCGGATATTATTAAGATAAGAGAATCTCTTTATGATGAAGTTGTGTCTATAACAAAGGATGAAATAAATGGAAGTGACTCCTTAAACGCATTTTTATTGGAGAACACTTTAAAATGGCTGGTAGAATCAGAAATTTGGGAAAATAAGGTAATTGATGAACCTGTAAAAGTTGAACTACTTGATGCTATTATTGAAAAATTAGGTTGGGAATTAGAGGATTATTGGTCTGTTGATATTGAAAAACTGAATGAAAACAGTGAGGAATGGGAAGATGAGGATTATTCAAAATGGCGTGAAAAAGATGATTCATTTGAAATAAGAATGTACAAAGATCAAATGCCTTATATCTTAGAATATGAAAATAATATCCTTGCTGAGAAAAATCAAGATGAATACTGTTATGATGATGAAAATCAAATATTTTATGCAAACAAAAATAAATCCACCCAATTATTGCTTCAAAGTGCTGCTGAAGAAAAGTTGTTTGATATAGACACAATTAAACCTCTAATCCAACAAGGTCTGGCAAAAGTTAAAGATTATGAAGATCTCATAGAACAACTTGAAGCAGAATTACAGCAATATAGACTACCGAAAGAAGATATTTCCAGAGGTGCTGCTGATTCAGAAACAATGGGTGCAGTTCTTGATGAAACTCTAAATATGGTTAGAGAAGAACTAGAACGAGACGAGAATTATGATTGCACAGGTTGGAACAATTCACGATTTCCAAAGACTTTGGTTCAAGGGGTATTATATAAACATATTCCAATTAAATTAATTGTTCGCAGTTGTCAAAGAGGGAGACTACATCTCATCCCTAAAGAATGGCTATTACTATCAGAACCTAATACTTTTTTAGTGCTACGGTTGTCAAAACACAAAATTGAAGTAATCCCAGAACCACTTAAGGAGCTTGCCGAATCAAACAACCTGTTTAATATTAATTTTGATTTGGAAAGATTAACCACAAATGGGGTCACAGCTTTAAGCAAAGCAATTGATAGTTCAAATATAAAATATGTTGGTGTTGGTTTCGTAATAGATGCACCAAGATATTCCAGAAGTATAGAGCTTAATGAAATCGGATTATACGTTACTAATTTGGGTGATATTTCATCTGCAAATGAAGATGAGTTTTAAATGCAACTAGACAGAGCTGAACATATCAAGCTGTTAGACCTTGAGCTAAAGACTCAATCGGATAATTATTTAAAACTGGTTTTACAGAAGGCAACTGCTCTTATTGAACTAGAGGAGGTATTCACAAGTCAGTTTGTGAAATTTGAAGATGGAATACTTGTATTAAAATTAAAAACAGAAAAAGCATCTCCTCGAAAAGGACAATACTTAACAGCAGTTTTACTAAATGATGAAAAAAGGAGTTATAAAAACTGGGGGGATTTATCCTGGGCTGAATTGAGAAACAAATATCAAAATAGTTTTTCAGAATGTGTTTGTGTTTGGCATAGGTCGTATGATGAGAAAGGATTTCATCTAGCTGGATTTAAAGGTATTTCACTTGATTTTGCCGGGAAATTGGTTGACAAGTGTTTAGTTACCCTTGGTCCGCACGAACCACCTTTGAAATATTTACAAAATTTAATCGAGATAGTTACAAATGCTCCAAAAGATACTCAGTCTGCAAGATTTCTAGATATTCATTTGTCCAATAATGATTGGCTACCAACGGTACTTGATGAAAAAAGAGACCTATCTGAATTTATTCAAACTCAACTTTCTATTTCTGATGAAATTATCATTCAAGGGCCTCCAGGTACAGGTAAGACTTATCAAATGGCAAAATTGATTGCTGACTTGTTAGATAAAAACAAGAGTATCCTTGTTACTTCATTAACCAACCGTTCATTAATAGAATTGGCTTCAAAGAAGTTTCTGGTAAATCATCGTCAAAATGAAAGGATTTACAAAACAAATCTTACTAAAAACGAACAAGAAGAAGTGCCAGGGCTATTAAACTCAAAGGATATTCAAGTAATTTCTGGCACACTATTGCTTTCAACATTTTATATTTCAAGTGGCTTTGCAAAAGAAATTCAAGATGAACCACCATTTGATTATGTTATTGTTGATGAAGCAAGTCAAGCTTTATTATCAATGTTTTATGCCGCAAAAAAATTAGGAAAGAAAGTCGTTTTTATTGGAGACCCGTATCAATTACCACCGGTTGTTGAAGTCAATAAGGATATAATTGAAAAGAATAATGCTATAAATTTTGTTGAAGGATTCAATACTATCTGTAATAATTTATCAATTCCATCTTTTCAACTTACCGAAACCCACAGACTGCCAACAAGAGCTACTCAATATACTGGTCTATTTTACCGTAACACATTAGTTTCAAAGGCAAGTAAAAAACTGAGATTCCAATTTCCTGAATGCGGTCTGGAATTTAATAAATATCTAAACCCTGATGGTGGACCGGTATTGATTAAATCAAGTTTTCCAATTGGTAAAGACAACCCTGATTTTGGTCTTATTTTAATCATAGACTTTTTAAAACAGTTGATGCTTGTTTTGGAAAAGGATTTCAAGATAGCTTTAATTGCAAAAACTAAAAAGGCAGTAAGAGCAATTCAAAAAGCAATAACAGCAACTTTTGGCAGTGATGATAGGATTTTAATTGAAACTGTTGAAAGAATTCAAGGTCTTACTTGTGACTTAACCATTTTTTTCATCCCAAATTCAAGTATGAATTATTCTTTGAAAAAGCCACTATTTAATGTCGCAACAAGTAGAGCAACGAGACACACAATAATTATTGCAGACAAATCAATTACTACATATCCTATTGCTGACAAACTTGTTAGAGGTTTTATTCAGAAATTGAACGATGAATATAGTTTTGAAATTGAACCAAAAATAAATATGAAAAAACTTACAGAAGGCTAACCCGATTTGCAAGCACATTGCCAAAGCCACACGAGCCAACGCCGAAACCAAAGTTTTGCCAAAGAGTGCAATTTGCCACTTCTGAAAATAAAACTTGAGCCCCTCACTCTAAAAAGTCAACAAACTTACATAAAATTTTAATTACACATAAACGGGATAAAAATCCAGTCCA
>CAZLSE010000065.1:0-7391 GCA_964562055.1 uncultured Gammaproteobacteria bacterium | reverse complement strand
GGTTAAACGAGGCGATAAGGTAGTAATATCTTCAGATCCAATCCCTGGTAACGAAAATGAAGTCTATGCACTTATCGAAGAGCTGACTCTACAGGGAGCGCATGTTGTTTATTCTGATATTGCAGACCAGCTCCATGCGTCGGGACATGGCAATCAGGAAGATCTTAAGTTTCTTATGCGGTTCATCAATCCGCGATTTTTTATTCCAATAGGCGGAACAATTCGCCATCAGCAGCACTATCGGGATCTTGCAGGTGAGCTAGGATACAACGAAAATAATGTTCTTCTATTAAACGAAGGTGAAACCATTGTTTTTCAAAAAGGAAAAGCATTACGGGGTGACACTGTGGAAACTAAAAATATATATGTAGATGCCTATGGTATCGGAGATATTGGAAGTGTTGTACTAAGAGATAGAAAAACACTCTCATCAGAGGGTATGGTAGTTTGCTTTTTAGCGCTCAATAAGCAAGGTGGATTGGTAACGCGACCTAAGTTTGTTTCGAAAGGCTTTGTATTTGCTCAAAAAGAAACCGATCTATTTGAGAAAGCAATACAGGTAGTTGAAAAGCAGATGAAGCCAAGAGGTACTTCTGTGTCAGACTTTACTAAAATTAAGCGCGATATAATAACCCATTTAGAGGATTTTTTCTATACCGAACGAGGCCGAAGACCGCTTATAGTGGTTGAGACTATGGAAATATAATGAGCTTATTAAGTTTATAGAGGTTTATAAAGTTTATAAAGTTCATAAAGTTCATAAAGTAGAATTCATATAAATTATGAATTTAAAATTTTAAATTTAAAATTTATTTTCGTGTATGCTGCCAGATAGTTTAAAATCAGTCTCGCTTTTTTTCGAGAGATTGCCTGGAATCGGCGAAAAAACAGCAAATAGGTTAGCATTGTATCTTCTAAGACTTCCTCAGTCTGATTTAGCCGAGTTTGGAAAACATATAAGCAAACTAAAAGAACGTACAAAAAAGTGTAAAGAATCTTACAGAAAATGAGATGTGCGCCTTCTGTACTGACGGTAAGCGGGATAAAAGCATAATCACGGTTGTTGAATCTCCTCTTGACTTATTGTCCTTTGAACGAGGCAATATATACCACGGCGTTTTTCATGTACTGCATGGTCGTATTGATCCTCTCAACAATATTTGCCCAGACGACATTTTTATTGACAGTCTTATTGAGCGTTTGAAAAAGATGAAGGATGAAAGAAAATGCAATAAGATAGAAGTTATTCTTGCAACGAGCCCAGATATGGAAGGAGATGCCACTGCTCTTTATATTAAGAAAAAATGTGATGAAATTACTACTAATGATGACTGTGAAGTTGTTGTATCGAGGCTTGCCTATGGGTTGCCGATTGGGGCAAGTATTGAGTATGCCGACTATGGAACTCTGGGGAGAGCTCTAGAAAACAGAAAAGCGCTTTAAAGACGATAACATATCATATCTTAAATTCCTATGGTATACTGTTAATACATTTACAAAAATTACATTATTTTACATGAACATGCTTGGAGGACTAGGAGATCTACAAAAATTACAACAACAGGCTCAAAAAATGCAACAGGCGCTCCAACAGGAAACGGTAACTGTTGAAAAAAACGGCGTCAAGCTCACCATGAGAGGAGATCAACAAATCTTAGAGGTTGAAATTGATGGCGTGATTGAAAATAGAGTTGCAGAAGCGGTTAACGAGTCGGTAAAAAAAACTCAAGAACTTGCAGCGAGAAAACTTATTGAAATCTCGCAACAAAAGTAAACGACACAAAATTTATTTGAGGCTACTCCCGTAGCGCTTCTGCAATCAGTTTCGCCACAGAAACTTCATGTAATTTGGAAAATGTTTGGCTCTTTTTTAAGTAAATGGTATCTGTGGTGAAAAATTTAGCAATATGTGATGCCTCGATTTTTTCTGGTGCATCTGTTGCAAAGTCGTGGTGTACGATTGCCGCTAGCATTTCCTTTGCGCCTTTTTCCTTACATAGTTTCGCAGCATTAATGAGAGTTCCACCAGATGTTGTCATATCGTCAACAAGTATTACTGTTCGTCCTTTTACTTCTCCATAAATGTCTACAGCACGACTCGTATGTATTTTGCTTAAATTACGCTTTTTCTCGATAACCGCAAGATGCACTTCTGTATCGGGAAATAAATATTCTGAAAATTTACGCGCACGTTCAACTCCTCCCTGATCAGGAGAAAGCACAATAACTTTGTCAATATCGTATCGGCCTTCTTCGTGTAAATAATCTTTTACGGTTTCGGCAAG
Organism: uncultured Gammaproteobacteria bacterium; assembly: GCA_964562055.1. Lineage (GTDB taxonomy): Bacteria > Patescibacteriota > Microgenomatia > UBA1406 > GWC2-37-13 > JAKBEU01. The sequence goes on along the minus strand of CAZLSE010000065.1, from coordinate 5,106 downwards.
AAGGGACATAGCTGAGATGTCTTTATACGGTATAGAAAACACACCCTGTGTTGCCTCATCATGGATATTTACGGTATATACCTTCGAGAATCCAATAGATTCAAGAAAATTTATGACAACATTCGCTGATACACACTCTCCTTCTCTATGTTGAATATCTTGTCGCGCATATCCGAAATACGGAATAACCGCATACACTTTTTTTGCTTCCATGCGTCTTAATGCGTCACAAAAGAAAAAAAGCTCCATGAGGTGAGTATCTGATGGATTTGAGGTTGGTTGGACAACATAGCACTCCTCATTTTTTACTTCCTCTGCTATGCGTACGCGAATTTCTGAATTTTCAAACCGCACTACCTCAGATTGAGCTAGCGGGATGCCAAGGGTATCAGCAACTTTTTGTGCGAGGTTTGGGTTAGCGCTTCCAGCAAATAGCTTCATGTATTTAGTATATCGTATTACTTTTTGAATATACAAACAATTTAGCTGAGATAATCGACGACAGCCACATGAAGTGGAATAGATGCTATTGGTGAAATCTTTAATAACCCATATGCTTCATTTAGGAGGCGCATAAGTTTGATAGTATTTTTGAGGTCAAACGTAAGTGAGGATTCAACTGAAGGTATTTTATGAAGAAACAATAGATGATTTTGAAGGTCCGATAGGAGACTTTCAATAAGATGTGGTACATTTCCCCCGTTGGTTGCAAAGTCTTGTACCCACGCGAGTGCAGTTTTTGCATCTTTTTTTTGAAGTGATTCAATAAGTACTATTTTTGAACGGACACCAATTTGTTTTTCTACTCCTTCATAACTTAGATTCTTAGATATCACTAATTCTTCAAATATTTTTGCCGCATCTCGAAATGAGTTGTCCGAATAATCTGCAATTAACTCAAGAACTTTCGTATCTACAACTACTTTTTCGTGAATCTTTATCCGTTCAAGCATGTGTACAATTTCTGATTTTTTGGCTGAACCAAACTGAACGAGTACACAACGACTTTGGATTGTTTTTGGAACCTTTACGAGATTGGTTGTTGCAAGGATAAATATTACTGTTTCTGGGGGTTCTTCGAGTGTTTTCAGAAGTGCATTAAACCCGTCATTTGTTATCATATGTGCTTCGTCAATAATATAAACACGATAAGAACCCATTAGAGGTAGAAGCGAAGACTCTTTGATAAGTTCCTTTACCTCATTAATACCTCTATTTGAAGCGGCATCCATTTCGACTACGTCGGGAAAAGATGAATTATCAATACTCCTACACGAACTACAATTATTACATGGTTCAATCGTTTTTTTATTTTTACAGTTTACTGACTTTGCAAAAATGCGAGCAGTTGATGTTTTACCAGTTCCTTTTTGTCCAATAAAGAGAAACGCATGAGGAACTGTTTTACTTGTGAGAATTGATGTAATGGTCTCTCTTGGCGCTGTGTTGTCGAGTTCGGAGATTGTACGTGGTCTATAGGTAAGGTAGAACATGAAACAATTATAACAAACTCTAAACTCTGTACTCCGATTTGGATAACTTTAAGGTGAAGGGGGCAGAGCTTATTTAAGGAGATTCTTTATGCCATGGATGAGCAGCTCGTCTATCATAGGATCGAGACGCTTATTTCGTTCTGCTGCAAGAAGTATTATCTGCGGATAGCATAAAAATATTTCACCCAAAAGCGGTTCGCCAGTACTTGAGTCGGCTCGATATGGAAAGGCCAGTACAGGAAGCGCAACATCTTCATTTTTATAAGCAGATGCTATCGATCTCATTTTGGTTTTACCCATAAAAATAATATTTATAGATAACGATTGATCGATATTAAGAGATGAATAAGCCTGCATGACCGTTTCCTTAATCCGTTTTTTATTAACCAGATATCGGGATGATGTAATGATGTGAATCATGCTTTATTTTTGCTTATATGATTGAGCCGTTCGTCGTCTTCGTGCACGCATACGAATTCGCTCTTTCTCCTCATCTTTCTTTCGAAGAGATGGCTTCTTGTAATATTGCTTTTTCCGAAGCTCATCGACTATTTGCTCGTCCATGAACATACGAGAAAATTTTCGGAACATTGTATCTTTTGTGTCGCCTTTTCTTTTTTGGATAACTACCATTATAAAAACACCCCCTTATTATTGAGTCTGAAAGTCAAAAGTCGAACGTCTTAAAGCTGTATAACAAAAGAAGACTTTAGACTCTTAGACTTGTGACTTTAAGACTATCTCTATTGTATTATACCGACTGAATTATTTCAATAAGCTGTTGGAGGCTGAGTGGGGTCGGAATTGCGTCAGGTGTACGAGTTGAACCGTTGAGAAGCATGTTTTTGAGGATATGGAGATACCAGTATCCTGTCTTATCTAATTTTTTAATAGCTGTATAAACCGGGGTGAGGTCGAGTTTGTATGAAGGAACGGTTTTGATACGTGCGTAACCCAATTTTGCGTGCTTCATGACAACAAGCATATATCCCTGTTTTTGTGCAAGCCGCATAGCTTCATCGTTTGTCGTGTTCATGGCAATGCATTTTCCATACGATGAGTGGAACACAAACCCTTTTTCAACTTCTGCCTCTGCTCGGAGTTTGTAGATAAATAGTTCTAAAATTCCATCGAGGGTAAGGTACACAGTCTGTGTGAGCCTTGCGTCACTTAATCCAGTCTTTTTCATGCCGGATATAATTTGGTGTAGTTCAAAATCATATCGGTCATGGGCAGGCTCCGGATAAAACACTTCACCAAAATGATCGATCTCTGTTATATGCTCTACCATCCGCTGGAGAGCCATCTTTACTTTTGAAGGGATGTGATTGTTTGTGGCGAGATATTCGAATACCCGCTTTGTGGCACATGTTTTTTCAGCGAGTTGATGATGATCAAACTTACCACGCCCAGTATCGGTGTAGAGAACGTCTGGATCAGAGTCTGGCTTGATTGAGTTCCAATCCTCCTGTTGTGGAGTAAATGCCATATCTGCATCTTCCCATTCTGGAAGATAACGGCGGAGGAGCCAGGTACTTGCTATGGCATCGAGGTCGGGAAAGATGTGTGTAACAATGGTTTTCATAGATTGTTTATTGTATCCTCGCACATACCCTTTTTATGCGCGCCGGCGTGCATCTGTTCCCGCATCCGCCAAGTGATTCCACCTAGCACGAGGTCGCAAAAAGGGTATCGTACTTCGGATGCTATTTTTTTGATTGTAATAAAGCTAACAACTCCTCTTTTGTGATAAGTTTCGTTTCTTTTTCAGTTCTTTTTTTGATTTCAACTTTTCCTTCAGTTTTTGGTGAAATTACCAATCGGAGTGGGATACCGATAAGGTCTGCATCGGAAAACTTGGCGCCAGGCGATAATTCTTTGCGGTCGTCGTACAGCACCTCAACTCCTATATCGAGTAGTTCTTTTTCAAGTTGTGCTGCAGCATCATATGAAGCTGTATCTTTTCCGAGTGCAATTAAGTGAACCTGATATGGTGCAACAATTTCTGGCCATGTAATCCCACGATCATCATGAAACATCTCAACAATTGTGGCAAGTGTCCTTCCGATACCAATACCGTAACAGCCCATATAAAATGGCTTTGGCTTCCCGTCAACAGCCATAAATACGGCATTTTTCATCAGATTCGTGTAATGGTATCCAAGTTGGAAAATGTTTCCGACTTCAATACCCTTCTTCATATGGAGTTTTTTCCCTTGATATGTGTGTCCTTCCTTTGCCATTGCGATATCTCCAATCATATCAACGGTAAAGTCGCGACCGTAATTGACGTTTAAGAGATCTTTGTTCAATTTGTTGGCACCTCCATAGGCATTTTTGAACGTTGTTAACGATTCGTCGCCAAGTATGACAAGCTTTACTCCTTTTTCAATTCTCTCTTTCAATCCGACCGGTGATATGAAACCTGGTTCTGAGTGGAGCTGTGTTCTTATTTCTTCGTCCGTTGCATGTCGAAGAGTAACCGCCCGCGCGAGACGTTTTACTTTTACCTCGTTTGCGTCAAAATCTCCTCGAAGTACTGCGAGAATGAATCGGCCGTTTTCGTCGACAAACAACACATCCTTAATCTGCATTTCAAGTGGTTTTTTATGAAACTCAACGCCAGCTACCATTGTTAACCCGCGAGGGGCGTCAATTTCTACCATAGCCTCTTCTTTGTCTGTGCTATTAACATCATTCCTGTCAAAACGCGCTACTTCTTCGTGTGCATTGTATTGACCATCTTCAGTACTGAGATAATTTGTTTCTCCGATTGGCGAGTCGACCACATATTCATGACAATAATCACCGCCAATATATCCACCATCCGATTCGACTACGACAGTGTTGAGTCCAAGCCTTTTAAAAATACGAGTATAGGTATCACCTATATTCTTATATTCTTTTTTAAATGACTCCTCGTCGACATCAAAAGAATATGCGTCTTTCATGATAAATTCGCGCACACGCAAAAGACCGCCTCGTGCCCTCATTTCATCTCGGAATTTGGAAGAAAATTGGTAGATATTAAACGGCATTTCTCGGTAGCTAATTTGGAATTTGCGTACAACATCGACAAACATTTCCTCCGCAGTTCCTCCAAGTGCAAACTCTGCGTCACGACGATCTTTTACCCGCATAAGTTCGAATCCAGCAGTTTTGGTTCGATTTGTTTCTTTCCAGAGTTCGAGTGGGTGAAGTACAGGTGAAACCATTTCTTGGCCACCCGCTCTATCCATTTCCTCCTTCACTACCTTCATAATTTTTTGCTGGATTTTCATGCCGAGCGGCAAAAAGAAAAAACGACCCGCTGTAGATTCGCGAATATAGCCAGCCTGATATAGAAGTTTATATGAGTCCATGGTTGCATCTGCAGGAGCCTCACGCACGGTTTTTCCAAATAATCTTGAGTAGCGCATGTATGTATTATACAGTCGAAAGCTAAAAGCTCAAACTCTAAAGTAGGGCTATTTAATCTGCGAGGTTAGACTCCTGAAGCTAGCTAGAGGTTATGCTGTGTATCAAAGAACACAAAAGAAAAAGGTCCTTATTTATTGTTCGTATTTCTATTGGTAAGGTATAATTGTTGGAAGATTTTAAACTGGTTCCAAGT
>CAZLSE010000064.1:0-7458 GCA_964562055.1 uncultured Gammaproteobacteria bacterium | reverse complement strand
CGTAACAAATTATGACACAATTCTTGCTGTCAGTACTTATCCCTGTTTTTAACGAAGAGAAGAATATTGGTCCATTGCTTTCCCGCCTTCTCCCTATTATTGAGCGATACAATTATGAAGTGATTTTTATCAGCGACGGAAGTGTCGACGGAACTCGAGATAAAATACTCGCAGCAGCACATAAAAATTCCCGTATAAAATATCTGGGGTTTTATCGAAATTTTGGCCACCAAATGGCTCTTTCCTGTGGCTATCTTGAGGCAAAGGGCGACTGCGTGGTTTCAATAGATGCCGACCTACAAGATCCACCTGAACTTATACATGACATGGTGGAAAAATGGCAAAAAGGATCAAAAGTTGTGTATGCTAAACGCCAAGCCAGAGACGTTGACACGTATTTTAAAAAGCAGACAGCGGCGATGTTCTATCGGCTTATCAACTTTCTGTCTGAGACCCCCATTCCTGAAGAGGTGGGCGACTACCGCCTTCTTGATAAAGAGGTGGTCGCCTATCTTAACAATCTGCCCGAGCATTCTCGATTTTTACGGGGTCTTGTTGCATGGGGCGGGTATCCTGCTGAATATGTTTATTTTAAACGGGAGCGTCGTCATGCGGGAGTAACAAACTATACTCTTTCCCGGATGGTTAATTTTGCACTCGATGGCATTATATCCTTTTCCACAAAGCCACTGCGCATTGCATCATATGTAGGATTTATATCGGCGGGTGTGGGATTTGCCGGCATACTATACGCAGTTATTGGCAAACTCCTTCTTCCGTCACACTGGGTTAGCGGTTGGACAGCGCTTTTTGTAGGAATCATGTTTGTTGGCGGTGTTCAACTTATGACAATTGGCATTATCGGCGAATACATTAGCCGTATTTATACCGAAATACAAAGACGTCCTCACTACTTGGTAAAAGAACGTATCAATCTATGAAAAAGGTCGGATTTATACTGCTTGGCATTGGGTGCGGTATGTTGCTTTATTATGTTGTAAGTCTTATTCTTACACCTCGCACCATACAATCCCCTGTTGAAGAACCTTTGATAAATACCACAGTAAAAGAGGGAGCGAGAGTTCAAAAATAACTGCTATTATTCTCCAATTTTAAATTCAAAGAGTGTGCCGGCTCCTCCTAAAAAGAGAACATCGATTACCTTTAATATCACAAATGAGGCAAGGTAAATAATCAGCCCAACTACTGCATAGCGTAGTGTTCCTTGTGCTTTTTTAAGCTTTTCAGGGTTGCCAAGAGAGGTGAGATAATCAAACGCACCCACCACCAACATAACAAACAGAACAATTATGATAAGCCCTGATGCCATAGTGAGAATGTTTGAAAATACAACCTCAAAGCATTTAAGAGTTGGGACACCATCAACCATACAGCTTGATGTGCTCCAGTCCTGCACTTGTTGAGCATACACAGAAGGCACAAACATGAATATGTTATGGTGCTAATAAACGAGGGACATTCTCGTTAATGTTACAGGTGAGTCCGACACAGAATGAGCCCCTTAATACAAATTGCTCAAGGGTGGCAATAATAACGAGAACGACTACAATAATAACAAGACCCACAACTGCAGCCTGGATTTTATCCTGGGCTTTTTTAACATTTTCTTTATCGCCCGATGAGGTAACCCACGAAAATGCACCAAGAAGTAAATACAAAAGTGCCGCCAAACCCGCAAAAAAGAATAGAAACTTAATGAGAAATCCAACCACATCTGCAAGTGAGGGAATGGTAAAGCCTGGATCAACGGATGAATTGTTGAACGTATACTGACCCCGGTATCATCGATAAAATTGACAAGGCAAGAGCATTAAGTTTTTTCATATGGGTTCATTGTATGATAAACACGAAGGGCTTGTCAAGGCCTATAACACATAGATAAGCGAGATTACAAGCGTTACCCAAATAAGGATGGTGGTAACAAGAGGCATATCTTTTGTAATTATGCTTTCGGGTCGCTCTCCTTCGACGCGCTCATATAATAACTGCGCATAGCGGGCAATGCCATATACAACAAGCGGAACAGTAACCATCATCCACTTGCGCGCTTCAAATGAGGGGAGAAAAGCGCTCGTAAAAGGAGTGAGAAACGTCTCTACATGTGGGATACGCTCAACATAAGTGTACGTAGCATATGCGATGATCGTAGATGTGGCAAAGGTGTTTGTTAAAAAATCAAGAAAGTGCTCTTTATATCTGTATAGGGATTCTCGTGTCTCTCGTCCATGCGTAAGAAGCTCTGCATGACGCTTTACTGTCGCCATAAATAAGGCTACAAAAAATATGGTGAGCAAAAGCCATATGGGAATATGAAATCCAGTCACCATCTCCCCTCCAATTGCTCGAAGCACAAAAGATAGCGATATCGTAAAAATATCGACGGTTGGAAATCGCTTAAGATAAAGTGAGTAAAAAAAATGAAGAAGAATAAAAACGAGCGCCAAAAAGAAAAACGGTGTTGAAAACAAAAGCGCAGATATGAGTGAAATAATCGTTAATATAAATACAGCGAATGTTGCCTGCTGCATGCTTATTTCGCCAGACGCAATGGGACGATAGCGTTTTACTGGGTGTTTTTTGTCATAGGGATAGTCAATAATATCGTTTAAGAGATATGAGGTTGAGGATAATAAACAGAAAATACAAAATGCCAAAAACCCCTGCCACACAACAAATATATCAACTAGTTTTCCAGAAAAAATAATGGAGGTAAACACAATGAAATTTTTCATCCATTGGTTTACACGCAGCGCACGAGCAAATACTTTGACCTTATCCATACGAGTTACTGCATTATATATGCCTTTCTGATCTATTTGCAAACTCAATCACGCCCCAGTTCGAGCATTTTGCGTGTTTCGGTTTTGTAAAGTTCAACATGAGGCTGATCAAAGGCGTTTACACCAAGTAGCTTGCCTAGTATCATCATCTCTATCATTTTCCACTGCATAAACCAACCAAGCTCTCTTTCGCATATATGTGTAAGCTCTACCTCAAGAAACGGAAGGCCTTGTTTTTTATACGCCTCAATAGTTCCCCTGCGTATTGCGGTCATTATGCCGTCCTCTGTGCGCCCCGCAAATTCATTCGAAAGATTAAATATTGGATTCTTTGGAACGCTTATTTTCTCAGATGCGGCTGTATAGACAAATGAGGTTGATTTGTCACGCGGACCACCAAGGTATAGCTGGACAATAGAATGGTGGTCGATTGAGCCGAGTGTAACCGTTGGAGATATTCCCTTGCCATCTTTACCAACACTTTCCCCCATGAGCTGCCGATACCATTTGCCAAGCGACTCAAGTTCTGTGTGGAAAATAAACATATCCGCAATATTTTTCCCTTCCCGTGCATGGTGGTTAAGAAAGCGTGCCGAAAAGAGTGAGTCGTCCATTTTCTGTAGCCCATATTGGGCCCCCGATAATAATTCCTTCGTATCTATACCGCACAAACCAAGAGGAAACAGACCCACAGCAGAAAACACCGAATATCTTCCGCCAACCTGTTTTGGAATAGGTAATACGTCAATGTTGTTTTTTTCAGCTTCTTTCCAGAGCGCTGAACCCTCATCTGTTGTAACAACACATCGCTCTTTCCAGTTGAGCGCGACTTTTCTGAGTTCAGATATTACAATCTCTGCGTTTACAAGTGTTTCAGTTGTTCCGCCAGACTTGCTAATAATGTTTATAAGAATTTCGTCACCACTGTCAATATTTTTTTTAAAAAAATCCACAAATGTCTTTGTCATCTCAGGATCAACCGTATCAAGAAAGTGCATGCGCACTCCATCGTGATGTATATATTGATCGCGATACAGATTGAGCGCCTCATACACCGCACGCGTGCCAAGATTTGACCCCCCAATGCCAACAACTACAACATGTTTCAGTTTGGAAGACTTTTTTGCATCAATCACTGTTTGAATTGCGGCATGATATGCGCTGTCGCTTGGTAATATGAGAGAGCTTTCAAGTGTTCCATATTCTTTTTGGACAGCTATTTTTTTCAAGTGCAACATATATTCGCCTATACCGTCATTTTCTTTTATGTTTGGTTTTATTGGGACGCGTGCGTTGTGGGTGTGAATTTTCATAAGATGTTACACAAAGGTTTGCAAAACAACACTTTTCAGCTTTGGCTTCATACTATATTCTGCATGTGAGGGAATAAAACACGAATGCCCCGATCCAACAGAAATTGTTGCGCCTCCCCCCGAAATTTCAACGCATCCAGATTTTATGAAGAGGTGATGAAACGAATCATCTGTTCTAACCTTAGTTTCCTTCTCAACGATAAGTTTTTTTAGTTTATAGTGTGGAGAATTAAAAAGCAGTTTGGTGTTTCCTGTAGAAAGTAAAAGTGTGTTTCTGTTTTCGTCAGTATCCAGATGTTTAAAATAGTCATCAATATGAATGGTGCGAATGGAGCCATCATCCATTATTTTTCCCTGATCAAATGAGCGAATTGTGCTAACCGGATCCATAACGTCTTGCTGCACCTCATACACAACATTTCCCAGGGGGCATTTTTGGGTATCTTCCTCCCATGAATGATGAAGTCCTCCTCCGCTTAGGTCTACTATGCCATCAGATGGAACATAATGAACGTTCACAAACTGCCATGGATTTTCAAATTGAATAATCTCGTTTGCTTTTTTGCGAGCATCCTCAATGGTGATTTTTTTACTTTTTACCGCAGAACTGAGCAGTTGCATTTCGCTATTTATTCGAACACAACAGTCTTTATATTGTTGTATGTCTGCGCCTTTTTTTATTCCAAACGAAACTTTCCCGGGCTCAAAATAGTACCATGATTCTGCTTTTGGCTGCCAATGCGGGTCGTCAGACTCGGGACGTTTGTGGAGCTGAAAGGAGTTCCCTTTTGATTGGGTGAATTTTATAAGCGGAAGAGTAATGGCGGGCTCAACCGCCTCAATGGGACATGCTTCAACTGGCGCTTTTTGGTGTGCGGAGTCTGCGGTAAATGTGCTGTCGGTGGTTGTGTTAAGGGCTGTGGCAAACCGCGACTTGCTAAACAATTCGTAGCTTTGACCAACCTTAATCCCCGCAAAGTGGGCACGATCATCCCATCCTTTTGCACGAAGAATATATCTCCCTCCCCACGTGGGTTGTTCAACAAAATAAGGAATGACAATATAGGGGCGCTTGTTGTTTTGCATAGAAGATGATTATACAAAAAAACAAAGAGATGGTCGGAGCGGCGAGACTTGAACTCGCGACCTTGCGCTCCCAAAGCGCACGTTCTAGCCATCTGAACTACGCTCCGACACTCTCCTTGAACAATCTAGCTATTGTACCAGAGTGGAGCCTTGATTTCTTATTTCTTTTCAAAATAAAGCGTTACCATCGAAGTAACCGACTCGGTACCAGTCACAAGGGTTGGCCCGCCTCCACCGCCCCCCGTTTCATGAGCCACAAAACCACCTTGAAATAATTGACCTCCCCCACCCGCGCTTTCTACCATGTTGGTTACTCTGCCTAGTTTAATATTGAGTGATTTGGCGAGTTTGCTTGCCTGATCTTTCGCGTTTTGAATGGCTTTTTCACGAGCTTCTTCGCGATATTTTTCTGGTGCTTCAACCACCATACGCGTATTGTTAACTTGGTTTGCGCCCGCGTTCGTTGCTGTTTCAATAATTTCGCCCACCTTGTTGATGTCTTTTGTTTTTACCGAAACCTTTGCCGTTCCGTCGTAACCTGCAATTGTGCTTTTGTTGTTTTCATAGGAATAATTGGGATAGACAGAATAGTTGATAGTTTTGATATTTTTTTCATCAATCCCGATTTTTTTTAGCTCTTCTATTATGTTGTTGTTCGTTTCCTTAAGTTTGTTTTGGGCAACTTCAACCGTTGGTTGACTATTTACTGTTACACCAACATCTACATAGGCCATGTCAGGAGACACCTCAACCTTTCCTTCCCCAACCACGGCGAGTTCGGCGCTTGTGTTGCTCACTGAAACTTGCAGCGGATAACCGATATCCGCAATCTTAATAATAAAAAGCAACCCAACAATAAAAACCCCAGCAATAAATAGCTCTTTTGTTTTCATATGTAAAAATTACATTACTAACTTGCCAGCCTTCATACCTAATTCTACTGCATAATTTGTTCCCCTATCAAATGGATAGGTTAAATCGAGGTTGCCGTTAATTAATCCCTCAATGGGAGTTTGCATAGATCTGTCTAGATTTACAAATTGAGAATCAAATATGGGTTGAGCAAACGGAACACGCGCAAACCGCACTGCTTTTAGGTCGCTTGGAATGCGCCCGCTTATGGTTTGTATGACGGGTTTGATTTTTCCAAATATCTCATCCTCACTCATATGAAGTAGCGGCTCCCCCTCGTCCACATACCAGGCAAAGTACGCAATGTGTTTGTTGCCATAGTGTTTTTTATCGATAAAGTTCGTATGCTGAACAACACACATCACTGGAATATCTTTAGCATTTACATTAAGCCAATATGTTTTGTTTAATATCTTTTCTTTTGATTCAACGATTAGGTTTACTGCCCATAGATATTTTCGCTTCGTTTGAGCGGTTATATAGGACTGGGGTAATAGTTGCCTGGCTACTTTTAAGAAAATTGGGTACGGGAGTGTTGTAATAATCTTGTCAAATTCCTGTGTTTTTATCTCTCCGTCGATGCCGCGATATGTTAGTTTAAACACCCTACCTGATTTGGTTAGTCCTTCTACTCTTGTGGATTTTTTTACCACAACGCCATTTTTTGCAATAACGTTCTCGAGGTCATTTACAAAACGTTGAAATCCACCCTCCGGATAACCTAAAGACCTGGTCCTTTTTTTAATTCGAGCCCAGATAAACGATGTTACTATTTTTTCCGCATATTTACCGAACTTTTTCCGAAAGAGTGGCCCCCACATGGTTCTCCAGGCTTCTTCACCCATCGATCTTGAGAGAAATTCACGCGCCGTCTTCTCTTCGTAAACCGAAAGAAATGGGGTAAGTTTAAAAAAAGCCGCCACCGCCCCCACCCTCAGCCTTGATAGTATACTCAGTTCTGGTAACAAAAGAATATCTATCGGGGAATCTACGGAAAATATGCGGTAATTATTGTGATGACCAAAAATGGTCTGGGTTTTTGGCGAATAAAATGAAAACGGTGTACCTATTTTGGAGCCAAGTGATAGTATGTCGGCGTCGTTGGAGAATACGTGGTGATAGGTGTTATCAAGATACCAACTCCACCCGCTCATCGTAAACCCCTGAGCAAGACCACCTACCGATGGTGCAGCTTCAAATAGGGTTATGGCGTGAGTTTTTTGTAATGCAAATGCAGCTGTGAGTCCTGTTACTCCCCCTCCAAGTATTCCAGTGTTCATAATGTTGTGAAGAAATTAAACCTGCTTGTTGGAACGACTGCGCGTTTCGCTTATGATCGTCTCCAC
>CAZLSE010000063.1:0-7831 GCA_964562055.1 uncultured Gammaproteobacteria bacterium | reverse complement strand
TCTATTGAGTCGCTATCCTTAATCTCCCAGGGGAGTTCTATGAGCCAATCAAGATAGTTTCGTACATATGAAGTTTCAGGATTAAACTGAGACATTCCTGCCAGTTTTTTAAGTTCCTTCATCGCTTTTTCTTCGACATCCTTTGGCATGTGGGCCTTTTTTATTTTTAGTTCATACTCCCTTACATCTTTGCTATCTTCACCGCCACCAAGCTCTTCTTCTATGGTCTTCATTTTTTCTTTGAGGAAAGTTTCTTTCATTCCTTTTTCAAACTTTTTTTGTGTTTTGGCTGAAATATTCTGTTCTATTTCGAGTATCTTTACTTCTTTATTAATAAATTCAACCTCTTTTTTTAACCGTTTGGATAAATTATCTTCCTCAAGAAGACTCTGCCTTTCATGTTCTCTTAAATCTAATACGGCAGCAATTTGATAGGAAAAATCAATTGGCGTTGCAACATTTAAAATATTCATTAAAAATACAAAATCTACTGCTTTGCCGAGGTTAATAGCTCGCTTCATTTGCTGAGAGATGTACTTAACCATTGCATTGATTTCTTCGTTTACTTCTGCTTTATCTGAAAGCATCTCAATTTTAGCTTCGAAAAAGGGTACTTCTTGCACAAATTCATGGATACGCACCTTTTGAATCCCCTTCACCATTGCATTTACTTCTCCCTTTTCACCGATAACAGTTTTTTCAATAGATACAAGTACTCCGATACTATGAATATTTTCTTTTGTAGGATCTTCATCACCCGGGTTTTTTTGAAGCACGAGAACTAACTTCTTATCACGAACAAGCGCTTTGTTTATGGTTGCAACACTTTTTTGTCTGCCAAAAACAAGAACGTTCTCTGTTTTGGGAAATACGACGCCGTCTCGCACTGCAACAACCGGATATAAAACTAACTCTGGTTTATTTTGTGGAAGAAAAAATGACATAATATAGTTAGATTAAAAATCAATTATCAAAAATCAAATAGCAAAGATATTTAGTAAAAAAAATCTATCTTATTAGCACTATAACAAAACGCTTGCTAATTGTCAATATTGACTTATTATCGTTATATGAATTCTTGAGCAAGCGATTTCATATTACTAAAGCGGGCTTGCTGTATGAGAGAAGTTGTATTGCAATTAATACTCTGTTCATGATAGGTTGGCCGATCCGTTTTATAAATTATTCCGAGCGGATATTTTTCCTCACGCACTTGAGATGCAACCTCAATCGCTTTACTTTTTTGAGAAGCATCGTAGTCGGAGCCGAGCCTATACACTTGTCTCACATAATAGTGATAGGTGTTTTTCTTATTAAATGTTACACACGGTTGGAGTACATTTACTAACGCAAATCCCTTATGATTGAACGCCTGCTTGATGGTTTCCACCATATGTTTGGTGTCACCTGCAAAGGTTTGAGCCACAAACGTTGCTCCTTGAGTGATGGCAAGCGATAAGGGTTCTATCGGAACTTCAATAATTCCTTGAGGAGTCGACTTTGACTTCTGTCCCTTTTCTGCAGTTGGTGCAACCTGCCCTGTTGTTAATCCGTATACATTATTGTCATGCACAATTACTTTAATGTCGTGATTACCTCTTGCAGCATGCATAAAATGATTTCCTCCCTCACCATAACAGTCTCCATCACCCACAATCGCACACACAGGCATGGTGTGATTAGCGAGCTTCATCCCTACAGCAGTTGTAACTGCTCTTCCGTGGAGACCGTGGAAAGCGTAGGCATTCACAAAGTCATTCATATTTCCTGAACATCCAATTCCAAATGCCACGAGTACGTCGGAAGGCGACATTCCCATTTCTGACCATGCCATTTTAATCGCCATTCCAATTCCCCAATTTCCACACCCCGGACACCAAGTTGGTTTATATCCTGTAAAGTCTTGAGATGTTGCCATATGATTACGATGTGTGTGATCCAGCCAACTGTGTAATTTGCTCAACAGTTATCGCTCTTCCATCATAGCGCAGGAGCTTGCGAGCAACTGATATCCCCGTTTCCATTTGGAGTAACTGACCAAATTGGGCGGTACTATTGTTTTCAACCAATACAAGTTTATCTTCGAGAGGAGAAAGAAGCTTTTTTATATTTGTTTTGTGGAGTGGATACACCGAGGAAAAATGTACGTAAGCAAGCCGGCCACCAGCCCCTTTTACTGCTTCTTCTGCAACACCCAACGTTGAACCCCAACCAACAAGTACAACCTTGGCATTTTCAACATCTCCAATGAAGGTTGGAAGCGCAAAATCATTTTCAAGATAGGTCTTCCATTTGCGAGCTCGTTTATCAACTTGCTTTACCCGCTCCTCTGCACTCTCTGTGGTATGACTGTCTTCAAGATGCTCATACGAGTTTGCCTGATAATACGCTCCTTTTGCTCCAGGAATAAGACGAGGCGAGATCCCGTCATTGGTGATTTTATAGCGCTTATATGTCGTTTTAGCTGAGTCGACAAGCTTACCTCTATTTGGCTTGTACTCAGACATAATGCGGTCAACAACTTCATACGATACCGTCCTGTGTGACTCTGACAGTAACATGTCGGACATGACTATGACAGGTACTTGATATATATCTGCAAGATCAAATGCTTTAAGCGTCAAGGTGATCATCTCTTTATGATCTCCTGGTGCAAGAACAATTTTTTGGAACTCTCCATGTCCGGAGTGCACAGCAAAAAGCAGATCGCCTTGTTCAGTCCATGTGGGCATACCTGTTGCGGGTCCAGGTCGTTGTGAAAGAAAAATCACAATAGGTTGTTCAATAATACCTGCCATAGATACTGCCTCTACCATTAAAGCAAATCCTCCACCGGATGTTCCAACGGCGCTACGAACTCCGGTAAACGATGCGCCTAGCGCAGAGTTGATAACCGCAATTTCATCTTCAGCATGTCGAACCACCATCCCCGTTTTTGCAGCCCATCCAGCAAGTGCGGTAAGCACTCCTGATGATGGCGTCATGGGATAAGCTGCGTAAAATCGACAATCGGCCCCAACCGCTGCAAATGAAAATGCTTCATTTCCACTGATAACCATCTTCTTTTCTGACTCTCGCTTGACTAATAATGGTCGTACAAGGTTACTGTAATTCGAGGCAACACCATCGCTTCCCCGTTGTGCAAATTGCTTGTTAAGTGCAACCACTTCGGCACCCTTTTTTCCAAACTGCTCTTCTAAGATATCGTGAAGCTCTGACAAATCCGCACCCATGAGCGCAAGCGATGCGCCAAGTGCAATCATATTCTTCATAATAACCATTCCATTCATCTCCTTGAGGATCTGGGTATAGGGTATGTGTACTCCATTCACTCCCTCTGCAAGCGAAAACACATCTTTATCATAGAGAACCACAGCATCCTTTGATAGTGTGTTCTTATGAAGTTCATACGTCTCTTTGTTGAGACAAATAAGGATATCTATCGTTTTCTTTAGAGTTGAAACATCACCGTCTCCAAACGTAACATCATATGCATTATGCCCACCACGAATGAGCGATGGATACTCAACGAAGTCAAAGGTATTATATCCCCTTCGGGCAGCTATTTTAGCAAATAGCAACCCAGTGGTCATAATCCCGAATCCTGCTTCTCCTCCAATTTTCCATGTATATTGCATAGTTTATAGTCCTTTTTTTATTCACTACAACAAGGGTCTTTGTATCCATAGTTTGCGCAGTCGAGCGTCTCTTCCGCCTGGCATACCCTTAAGAGTGGATACCCACACAGAGAACAGTTTCTCACATTTTTCCCAACTGTCAGCATTATTAGATCACACTCATTCAGGGAATACTCGTTTATCTGTTTCATCTTCAATGATAATAGCAGCAACAGGACAAGCCTTCGCCGCCTCGATGACGTTGTCAGAAACATCGTTCACCGCAGTTTTTAAAATAATTGCTTTTGCTTCCGAGTCCATGACATATGTCATTGGAGCTACTGCAACACAAGTTGCCGCACCAATGCAAAGATCGCGATCAACCTTAACTTTCAACTTGCCTACAGTAACCGGCCCTGAGGGATTGTTGGGGTCTAATAAATCTGTCATTTCAAATAAATAAACTAATAACTACTAAAAATACCAAAACAAATGATGGGTCCATTATTTCATTAGTATTCTTATTCGTCTTAATATTTGCCCTACTATTTCTTACTTTTTTCTTGACCAATAAGCTTGTGCAAAGCCTCTAAGGGTAACAAAGCACATTTCAATCTATTTGGCCCAAGCTCAATTCCTAATAAGCTAATCATACTCGTTTTATCCCATTTTCTCAATATGCCAACAGACTTTCCTTTCGCATCCTCAGTGAGAAGTGATGCAGCTGCTTTAGATATCGTACAACCCTTTCCAGTAAACATAAGTCTCTGTATAATACCATCTACCAACTCTATTTCCATTTGTATCACGTCTCCACATAAAGGATTGTCAAGGAGTATTTTTCCTGTTGCACTAGGCAGACGACCAAAGTTATGCGGATGAGTTGAGTGTTGAAGAATGCGCTCCTGATATATCGACTGCATGTATATATTGTATCAATTATGTGTGCATTTTAGGCACAAAATAGTCCAATCGTTTAAACGAATAATCTTTTTTTATGTAGAAAATATTTTCTGCGCTTTCTTGAGAGAAGAAACAAGCTTGTCAACGTCTGAGTGAGTGTTATAAAGATAAAAACTTGCTCGAACGGTAGCGTCTATCCCAAGATGAGTGTGAAGTGGCATAGCACAGTGATGACCAGCTCGCACTGCAATATGATCTTCGTTTAAAACCTGTGCCACATCGTGAGCATGGATAGAGTTTATCTCAAACGCAACAATACCACTCTGACGCTTATGTGGTCCTACTATTGTTATACCCTCTCCAAATTCGTGGGAAAGCTGGTCATAGCAGTATTGTGCAAGTTCCACTTCATGTTGCGCTATCGAATCAAGGTCAATTCTGTTTAAAAAGGAAATGGATTCCTTGAGTGCTATAACGCCCGCAATGTGCGGTGTCCCTGCCTCAAATCTGTGAGGAATATCAGCAAATTCCGTTTTATCTATGCTCACTTTACGAATCATTTCTCCTCCATACTGATAGGGTTCAAGTCTCTCAAGTAGTGCTTTTTTAACCCATAATACACCCACACCTGTCGGCCCAAGCATCTTGTGACCTGAAAATACAAACGCATCACATCCCAAGTCTTGTATATTTATGTTCATATGTGGTATGGCTTGTGCGCCATCGACAAGAACAATACAGTGAGGATTTATCTTTTTAATTTCAGAGATTATTTTCTTAATTGGATTTATAGTTCCCAGAACATTTGATACATGTGTAATTGCCAAAATCTTTGTTTTACTGTTTATGTATTTTTGAAGATTGTCAATGGTAAATTGGTTTTCAGTCTGCGATCTATCTTCTGAGATAACACGAAAAACCAACCCCTTCTTTTTCGATAACACTTGCCAGGGTACAAAATTTGAATGATGTTCTGCAATAGAAACTGCTATCTCCTCACCACTCTGAAGCGTGTGACTAATGCCACTCATAAACATGTTTATGGACTCAGTTGTACCCGATGTGAATATAACTTCACGGGTATCAAATGCATGAATAAACTCAGCTACTTTTTCCCGTGTTTCTTCGTACTCACGTGTTGCCTTTTCTGAAATATCATATACGCCACGAAAAATATTTGAACTATAGTGCTGATAATATTCATGTAACTTTTGAAGAACCGAGCGCGGTTTAAGCGAGGTTGCCGTTGAGTCAAGATAGACAAGATCAGGATTATGTGTAAAGATGGGAAACGCTTCTTTTATCATATGGGTTATCTTCGTATCAAAATACCTAACTGCCTCATCTGCTCATATAACTGATTAATAAATCCATCAACATACGCTTTTTCTGCAATGCGTTTTGACATGCCACGAGTCATTAAATACTGCACATGTTCTTTATTAATATTACCTGTTGTTGAACCATGTGTGCAAAACACATCGTTTGCTTCTATCTCAAGCATTGGTCGTGAATCCACAAAAGCATCAGGAGAAAGTATCAGATTTTGATTTTTTTGATATGCATGCGATTGTTGAGCGCCCTTTTCAATTCGTATCAACCCCGAATATGCAAGGGAGGCGCTATCGCGCGCAACGCAGCTGATAGATAGCTGTGAAAATGCACCAGGTGACCGATGGAGTTGTTTTGTATTAAGTTTATACGAAGCATTGCCATGAATTGTATACAAACCAAATATATACACTTTGGCTCTCGGATTGGTTAGTTCAAATGTAATATCACCAGATAGGTTCTTAAAAAAAACCACATACACACCACCTGTATTGAAGGTTACATTTGACTGTGATTTTTTTATATGAATGAACTGTGTCTTCATAGTGTCATCCAACACTTCCTTCCATTTCTAATCGTATAAGTCTGTTCAGCTCAATAGAATACTCAAGAGGAATTTCTTTTACTACCGGCTCAATAAACCCATTAACAAAAGCAGTTTCTGCATCCGCTTTACTCAACCCTCGAGACATAAGGTATACTAATTTTTCTTCACCGATTTTTTCGACTGTTGCCTCATGTTGAACATGCGTTTCATTATTTTTTATCCGCATGGTGGGATAGGTGTCTGAACGCGAATTTTCATCAATTAGAAGTGCGTCGCATGATACATAGACTGACGACTCGGTTGCACCTGGCAATACCTGAACGAGACCACGATACGATGTTCTTCCACCTTCTTTGGAAATGGATTTTGACACAACTCGGGATGTGGTCTTTGGGGCAAAATGAATCATTTTTGCTCCAGCATCTTGCACCTGACCATTGCCTGCGAGGGCGATTGATAATACTTCTCCACGTGCACCCTCACCCGTTAAATACACTGCAGGATACTTCATGGTAATCTGACTACCTAAATTACAATCAACCCATTCCATAACCGCATTTTTCTCTGCTTTTGCTCTTTTTGTTACCAGGTTATATACATTTTTACTCCAATTCTGAACTGTGGTATATCTCACCCGCGCACCCTCTTTTACGAATATTTCAACAACTGCCGCATGAAGTGAGTCTGTCGTATAGATTGGGGCAGTGCATCCTTCTATATAGTGTACATATGATCCTTCCTCTGCAATTATGAGAGTTCGCTCAAACTGACCAAATGCCTGCGCGTTCATACGAAAATAAGCCTGAAGTGGAAGTGTTGCCTTTACGCCTTTTGGCACATATACAAACGAACCGCCTGACCACACACTTGTATTGAGTGCTGCAAATTTATTGTCGCTTGAGGGGATTAATGTTCCAAAATATTGCTTTACAAGTGTGGGGTATCTTTTTACGGCAGAATCCATATCGCAAAATATCATCCCTTGTTTTTCGAGTGTTTCCTGTACTCGTTCATACACAACCTCAGATTCGTACTGTGCGCTGACTCCTGCAAGAAATTTTTTTTCTGCCTCGGGTACTCCGATTCTATCGTATGTATCACGAATCTCGGAGGGAAGATCATTCCAATCACGTACTTGTTTATCAGTTGAACGAATAAAATAGGTTATTTCATCAAAATTATTTTTGATAGGTCCGCTCCCCATGTGGGCATCGGTTGTTTGAGAAAATATGTATAGGCTTTTAAGCGTTTTTCAAGCATCCATTGAGGTTCATTTTTTAGGGATGATATTTCTAGAATTTTATCTTCATCAAGACCTTTTTTTGCAACAAATACATTTTTATTTTTTACCGCAAATCCATATTTGTAGTCAAATTCAATCTTCTTTTGTTTCATGAATGGTGATATTAAGTAAAAGACTCATACCCATTTT